>JAHDWC010000165.1 GCA_023382575.1 Anaerolineales bacterium | reverse complement strand
TCGGTGCGTTGTGTGTTGGCAGTCCCGCACAAAATCAATTTGCTACTGAGTCGGCGGACATGTTGACCAAGCTTGCAAACGTCGCCGTGATTGCGCTGGAGAATGCCCGTTTGTTTGCACAAGCAGAACGCGTGGCAACCCTCGAAGAGCGGCGCCGCGTTGCCGCAGAAATGCACGACGGACTTGGGCAAACACTTTCCTATCTCGGTTTGATGACCGACCAGGTTGTGGAATTTCTTTCGGATGGGCAGGATGATGCAGCGCTCGAACGTCTGCATAAGACGCGGGAAACGATTGGCAAAGCCACTAGCGATGTGCGCCGCGCCATTAATAAGTTAATGGATGACTCGCCTGCGAGCAAGGATTTATGTACCCGCCTGCGTGAGACACTGGAAGAAATCGCCTCAGGGCATGACCTGGAGTCGGTCTGGCGTTCTGACGTTGACTCTGCGCCTGAATGCTCTCCACAAACAGCGGAACAGGTCTACCACATCACACGTGAAGCATTGACCAATGCGGCGCAACATGCAAATGCAAAAAAAGTCAGCGTGCAGGTGGGGCGAAATAATGAAAACTATTTTGTGACCATTGAAGATGATGGAAAAGGATTCGACACATCCCAACCCGCACCAGGCGGACACTTCGGTTTGCAGATCATGCAGGCGCGCGCAAAGCATATCGGCGGAGAGATCAGCATCCAGTCCACGCCAGGAAGCGGAACACACGTCACATTGACCTGGCAGATGGAGAAGGAAAACTAATGGAAAGAGTCCGCGTATTGCTGGCTGACGATCATGCCCTCTTTCGCGAAGGGCTGGCAGGAATCATCAGCGCCCAACCTGATATGCAAGTGGTCGGCGAAGCCAACGATGGACTGGAAGCATTCGTCAAAGCGCAGGAGTTACAGCCTGACTTGATCTTGATGGATGTGCAAATGCCAGGTATGGATGGCATCGAAGCGGTAAAGCAAATTAAACAAGTACTGCCTGAGACGATCATTGTCATGCTCACTGTGCGCGGCGATGACGACATGCTCTTCGAAGCACTCAAGAATGGCGCACAAGGATATCTGTTGAAAGAAATCCGTTCTCAGGCATTATTGGAAATGTTGCGCGGCGCGTTGCGCGGGGAAGCCGCCATCTCGCCGAATCTGGCGGGACGTGTCCTTTCGGAATTTCGACGGTTGAGCAAAGGCGGAGTCCACGAGAAGGAAGATGATAGCGGGTTGACTGAACGGGAACAACAAGTGTTGGTACAGGCATCAAACGGCGCAACGGATAAGGAAATTGCTGCAGCATTGAACATCAGCCTGAACACGGTCAAGACGCACATACGGAATATTCTGTCAAAGCTACACGTCCGCACGCGGCGCGAGGCAACGCGAGCAGCGAAGGCGAAGGGGATTTTGTAAACCGCAAAACGTAGGTCACGTCACAAACATGACCTACTCAAAAGAACTAATTCTTTTTTGAAAAAGAGTGATTCCAAAATCACTCTTTTTTCATTCCAAAGGCAGGATGGGGGAGGATGGGAGTACGACTTTGTTTCCAGTATCCTTGAATCATACTTTGTTCAATTTATCACATATAGATCATGTCTAATCCTCGCGTCTTGTTGATCAGTTCCCAGCATCTCTTCGGCGAAAGCATGGAAACCATCCTGCGCGCAGAAAAAGAAGTGGAGTTGATCGGTCCATGGACTCTGGGCGATCAGGATATTTGCGAGCGGTTGATCCAGGTAAGCCCGTCTGTGATCGTCATTGCCGACGAAAATTTGCAGAGCGAGGTTGCGGCGGACCTGACCAAGACCATCATCGAGCAATACCCAGAAATCTCAGTGATTCGTACCGCATTAAACGAAAACGTTTTTCGAATCTTCTCTACACACACACTGCCTGCCCGAGGCGATGACCTGCTTGAAAGCATCCGTGCTTGCATTACGCGGACAAATGAGACGCTAAAGGCTGATGAACCATAAATATAGGAGTTTGCGAAACACATGATAAACAGAAACGACACATGGAAAGAACGAATCTATCTCTTGGTGATCGTGTGCATCACATTTTTGTTGTTCGGGTGTGGCTCCGCACCTGAGGATGTAAAACCAGCCGAAACGCCTTCAGCGGAGGTGATTGCTGGCGGGGATGTCGAAAACGGACGGAAGTTGTTCATGGGCTATACCCACCTGGAGCATGAAGGTCCGCCTTGCATGGGATGTCACAGCGTGGGCGAGAACGGACTCCTTGGCGGTGGAGCGCTGGGACCGAACCTGACGAATATTTCCACCGAGCGTAGTGATGAAGAGATCATCGGCGTGCTGTCGAATACGGGAACGGTCATCTCGCCTGTCATGCAGCCGATCTATGAAACAGATCCCCTAACCCCTCAGGAACAAGCCGACCTGCTGGCTTTTATGAAAGCATCCGTTGGGGAACCAGAGGCAGACAGGGAGTTATTGGTTTTCGGCATCAGCATTATCGGTACTGTTGGTGTCGCCATCGTACTTGGGTTTATATATCGCAACCGTTTGCGGAGCGTACGCAGGGCATTGGTGAATAAAGCAGAAAAGGAGTTGTTATGAGCAATTGGATCGAAGAGATTTCAAACCCGCAAGCCCGCCAGTGGGAAGAGTTTTATCGGAATCGCTGGCAACATGATCGTGTGATCCGCAGTACGCATGGCGTGAACTGCACGGGCTCCTGCTCGTGGATGATCTATGTGAAGGATGGCATTGTCACCTGGGAATTGCAGGCGTTGGATTATCCTGTCTTGAACAATGGATTGCCGCCCTATGAACCGCGTGGATGTCAGCGTGGGATTTCGTTCTCGTGGTATCAGTACAGCCCCATCCGTGTGAAGTATCCATATATACGCGGCGTGCTGGTGGACTTGTGGCGAAAAGCCAAAGAGACGCACGCAGACCCTGTCGAAGCGTGGACAGCCGTCGTTGAGAATGAAGCGGCTCGTAAATCCTTTCATCAGGCGCGCGGCAAGGGCGGCTTCCGTCGCGCAAGTTGGGATGAGGCGTTGGAGATCATCGCCGCATCCACCATGTATACGATCAAGAAATACGGACCCGACCGCATTATCGGGTTTTCGCCGATCCCTGCCATGTCCATGTTGAGTTATGCGGGCGGAAGCCGTTTGATGCAGATGCTGGGCGGCGTGAGCATGAGTTTCTATGATTGGTACAGCGACCTGCCACCCGCCAGCCCTGAAACGTGGGGTGAGCAGACCGATGTGGCGGAAAGCGCTGATTGGTTCAACTCGAAGTACATCGTTTCGGTGGGTTCGAATATGAGCATGACGCGCACACCCGATGTGCATTTTGCTGCGGAAGCGCGTCACAACGGGACGAAGCTCGTGGTGTTCGCGCCTGACTTCAATCAGGTTGCGAAGTATGCCGATTGGTGGGTGCCGATCCATGCGGGGCAGGATGGCGCGTTCTGGATGGCGGTCAATCACGTCATCATGAACGAGTTCCATCATCAGAACCCGACGCCCTACTTCCTTGATTATATGAAGCGTTATACCGACTCGCCTTTCCTTGTAGAACTCAATGAAGTGAATGGGAAGTTTGTGCCAGGCAGAATGGTACGCGCTGGGCAAGTGGAACGCACCAAAGATGTGGAAAACGGCGAGTGGAAATTTTTGGTTTGGGATGAACTGAGCAACGCACCACGTATGCCGCAGGGCAGTCTCGGATTCCGCTGGCAGAAGCAGAAGGGGCAGTGGAATCTCGAACCGAAGGACGGGTTGGATGGAAGCGAGATTCAGCCGCAACTTACATTCCTTGGTTCAACGGAAGAGCAGTTGTCTGTTTCGTTCGCTGAGTTCGGCGATAGCAAAGTCTTTCAGCGCAATGTGCCTGTGCGTTATATCGAAACCGCAAACGGCAAAGTGGCTGTCGCCACCATCTACGATTTGTTGATGGCGCAATACGGCGTGGGGCGCGGACTCGAAGGCGATTATCCCGCCGACTATGACGATGAAAATCTTTCGTACACGCCCGCCTGGCAGGAACGCTACACGGGCATTGACCGCCAGACCGTGATCCAATTTGCGCGCGAGTGGGCGACGACCGCCGTCAAGACCGAAGGCAAGTGCATGATCATCATCGGCGCGGGCGTCAATCACTGGTATCACAACAACCTGATCTATCGTGCCTGCATCGGCACGTTGATGTTGACAGGTTGTGTGGGTCGCAATGGCGGCGGATTGAATCATTATGTGGGTCAGGAGAAGTTAGCCCCTGCCGCGCCGTGGGCTTCGATCGCTTTTGCATTGGATTGGCAGAAGCCGCCGCGCCAAATGAATACGCCCTCCTTCCATTATGTCAACAGCGATCAATGGCGATATGAGCGCACCTATACCGAGCCTCAACCTGTTTCCCGACCTGAAGCCGAATCTCACCGTGACATGACTCAAGAACATACGCTCGATGCGAACATCCGCGCGGTGCGGATGGGCTGGCTGCCGTCGTATCCGCAGTTCAATGTCAGCTCGCTGGAAATTGTCAGAAAAGCGGAGCAGGCCGGGGCGAAGTCCGATGCGGAGATCAAGCAGTGGGTCGTCAATCAATTGAAGTCAGGTGAATTGAAGTTCGCAGTCCAGGACCCAGATGCTCCTGAAAATTGGCCTCGTCTGTGGTTCATCTGGCGCGGCAATGCGCTCAACGCCAGCGCGAAGGGACAGGAATATTTCTTCAAGCATTATCTGGGCACACACAATCAGCTCATTTCGGAGGAAGTGGACAAGAGTCACTTCCATGAAGTGACCTATCGTGACGAAGCGCCCGAAGGCAAATTTGATTTGGTCGTGGATATCAACTTCCGTATGGACACGTCGGCGTTGTATTCGGACATCGTTTTGCCGACAGCGAGTTGGTACGAGAAGGATGACCTGAACACCACCGACATGCACTCGTTCATTCATCCGTTGCAGATGGCGGTGCCGCCTTCATGGGAGTCGAAATCGGACTGGGATATTTTCAAGATCATGGCTGAGAAATTCAGCGAACTGGCGCCGACACATTTCCCCGAACCCGTGCGTGATCTTGTGGCGATGCCGTTACAACATGACACGCCTGCTGAAATGGCGCAGGCGCACATCCGTGATTGGGCGAAGGGCGAATGCGAACCCATCCCTGGTGTGACGATGCCAAACTTTGTCATCACGGAACGTGATTATGTCAACTTGGGCAAGCGGTTTGTCTCGTTTGGTCCCAACGTTCCAAAGGAAGGTCTCGCCGTTCACGGCATTCATTGGGACGTGGCAGACCTGTACGAGCAGATGCTAAAAAGCAAACCGACGGTTACATGGAATGGAAAGACATATCCGTCCATGACAGTTGCGCGTCACGCCGCCGACATCATTTTGAATCTGGCTCCCGAGACCAATGGCGAAGTGGCGTACCGTGCCTTCAAGGCGGAAGAAGAACGCATTGGCTTGAAGTTGACCGACCTTGCCGAAGACACTCGCGCCGTGCGGATGGAATTCAAGGACATCGTTCGCCAGCCGCGCCGCCTGCTCAACAGTCCCATTTGGACGGGGCTGATGACAGACGGACGCCCCTACGCCGCATACACGCTGAACGTGGAACGGCTCGTCCCCTGGCGCACATTGACGGGACGCCAGCATTTTTATCTTGATCACGAAGGCTATCTGGCGTATGGCGAGCATCTTCCCACGTATAAGCCGCGCCCTGATCCACTGGCGTTTGGCGACCTGGATAAGAGTCACAATGAAGGCAAGACCATTCAATTGAATTACCTCACGCCTCATGCCAAGTGGCACATCCACTCGAACTATTTCGATAACGACCGCATGTTGACTCTCTCGCGCGGACTCGAACCGCTCTGGATCAGCGAACAGGATGCCAAGGAAATCGGCATTGTGGATAACGACTGGGTCGAAGCCTACAACGACCACGGCACGACCGTCACCCGCGCCATCGTCAGCGCGCGCATCCCGCCTGGGTTGTGTATCGTCTATCACGCTCCCGAACGAACTATCAGTGTGCCCAAGTCGCCGATGCGCGGCAACAAACGCGCAGGCGGACACAACAGTCCCACGCGCATTCATCTCAAGCCTTCGCTCATGGTCGGCGGTTACGGACAGTTCACCTATAGTTTCAACTACTGGGGTCCGACGGGTGTCAACCGCGATACGTTTATTCTGGTACGCAAGTTGCCAGGCAAGCCTGAGTTTTAGGAAACAGATTCAAACCTGGCAGGTTTTACCAGTACCCGCTCAACCGAATAGATTGCAATGGCAAGGTGTACCACTTGTAAAGCTATCGTGGAAACCTGTCAGGTTTTGAAGAAAAGGATAAAACATTATGAAAGTACGCTCACAAGTTTCAATGGTATTTCATCTGGATAAATGCATCGGTTGTCACACATGCAGCATCGCCTGCAAGAACATCTGGACCGACCGCGAAGGCGCGGAGTACATGTGGTGGAACAACGTGGAGACCAAACCAGGCGTTGGCTTTCCTACTCAATGGGAAGACCAGGAAAAATATCATGGCGGCTGGGAACTCAATGACAAGCCGAAGAATCCTGAACTGAAGTTGAAACTGCAAAACCGTTTGCAGACCTTCGGCAATCTGTTCTCCAACCCCGCCATGCCCACGATGGACGATTACTATGAACCGTGGACCTACAAATATGGCGACTTGTTCAATTCGCCGCTCGGCGATGACCAGCCCACGGCGCGTCCCATCTCGCGTATTGACGGCAAACCGATTGACATCGAAGCAGGTCCAAACTGGGACGATGACCTCGGCGGCTCGAACATCTACGCAGTCAACGATCCACTACTCGCTACCATGAGCGCGGAGGAAAAACAGCGCCTCTTTTCCATCGAACAACTCTTCTACTTCTACATGCCGCGCATCTGTAATCACTGTTTGAACGCGGCTTGTGGGGCGGCATGTCCATCGGGCGCTATCTACAAACGCGCCGAAGATGGCGTGGTGCTCATCAATCAGGATAAGTGCCGCGGCTGGCGTATGTGCGTTTCGGCTTGCCCGTATAAGAAGACCTACTACAACTGGTCAACGGGCAAATCTGAAAAATGCATCCTGTGCTATCCGCGCCTTGAATCGGGACAAGCCCCCGCCTGCTTCCACTCCTGCGTGGGACGTATCCGCTATCTCGGCGTTTTGCTGTATGACGCCGACCAGATCGAAGACGCGCTCAAAGTGCCTGATGAACAACTCGTCGAGCGTCAGCGGGAAATGATCCTCGATCCTCACGACCCGAAAGTTGTTGCCGCCGCAAAAGAAAGCGGCATACCCGACGGTGTGATCACAGCCGCGCAAAACTCGCCCGTCTATCGTTACGTCAAGGAATGGGAACTGGCTCTGCCTCTGCATCCCGAATATCGCACCCTGCCGATGTTGTTCTACGTGCCGCCGCTTCTGCCCGTCCTCAATGCGACGGGGGCGAACGGCACCCAGCGCGTCGAAACTGACCTGTTCAGTTCATTGGAGAACGCTCGCGTGCCCGTCCGCTACATGTCTCGCACGCTGGCGGCTGGCAAAGACGAACTCGTCATCAAGTCCTATCAGAAGATGATCGCTGTCCGCATTTACAAGCGTGCTGAAACCGTCGGCGATGTGACGAAGGAAGAAGCCGATGCCGCTCTCGCCAAAGCAGGCATGACTGCCGAAGAAGCCGAAGCCATCTACCACCTGACCTCCCTTCCCAACTATGGAGAGCGCTTCGTCGTCCCACCCTACAGCCGTGAAGGCGACATCGAAGAAGTGTACGACCCACAACAGCGCAAAGCCGAGATGGGCTTTGGCAAACGCCAGGGTCCGCAGAGAGGGTTGTAAATTATGACCAAAGATTTAACTTCCACTCTGTTCGACTTGTTCGCCGCGTTGTTGGAATATCCGTCAGCGGCAACGATAGAACAAGCGGGACAACTGCTTGAACAACTGACACCGCTTTCCATAGAGTCGGCTGAGGCGTTGGAAAAATTCGTTCGCAGGCTGGATCAACTGTCCCTTGAAAAGATGCGTGAACTGTACACCATCACCTTCGACATGCAACCCGTCTGCTATCCGTATGTGGGCTATCAATTGTTCGGTGAAAGTTACAAACGCGGCGCGTTCATGGCGCAACTGAACGAAGCCTATCATGCCTGTGGATATTCCGCAGGGCAGGAACTTCCCGATCATCTTGCCGTGATCCTGCGCTTCCTTGGTTTGGATTCGACCAACCGCGCAGGCGAATTCAGCCAGGCGTTATTAGCCAGCGGACTGACGCCCGCGTTGGAAAAAATGCTCAAGGTGTTCAACGAAGGTTCTGAAAACCCATACGCTGAACTTCTCGTCGCACTTCAATTCTTCCTTGTTCCAACCCCTGAAAAGGAATTGACCCATGCTTGAAATCATGCTCTTTGTCGTGTTCCCGTATGTGGCGCTCGCCATCGGGATCGTCGGGACGATCTATCGTTACCTGACCAACCAATATTCCTTCACCAGTTTGTCATCGCAATTCCTCGAAAATGACTTGCAGTTTTGGGGCTCCACGCTCTGGCACTATGGAATATTGCCAACCACGTTCATTCATTTGGGCGGATTTTTTCTGCCCAAACTCATGTTCATCATGCACAGTACACCAGAAACGCTCTATCTTGCGGAACTGGCTGGGAAAGTTTTGGGCATCATGGCATTGGTCGGCGCAGGCATCATGCTTTACAGGCGTCTGACCGTATCGAAGATCCGTGAGATCACCACACCCGTGGACTGGATCATCTTGAGTCTGTTATTTGGGCAGGTATTCTTTGGACTCGTGCTTGCCTTTGTTTACCGCTGGGGCGCCACCTGGTTCCTGCACACTGCCACACCCTGGATCGACTCATTGGCGACCTTTCAGCCTGCGCCGCAATACGTCACTGCCCTGCCACTGGCGCACAAAGTACATTTCCTGACGGGCTTCCTGTTGTTCGCGCTCATGCCGTTCAGCCGATTGGTGCATATTGCCACCTTCCCGCTCTCGTACTTGTGGCGGAGATTCCAACTCGTCATTTGGACGCGGCGGAAGGCCAGTTCATAAGTACGCCTATTATGTAGAGCGTCCCGAAGGTTTTTTGGGGAAACGTTGATGAAGCCTTCGGGACGGTTCGTAATATCAATCAGTCAATACAGTACAGATAATCATCCTGCGGAGAATTAGATATATGGATAATACTTGGTTATCAAAATGGGAACCCGAAGATCCCGAATTCTGGAAAGAAAAAGGCAGTAAGATCGCCTGGCGCACGCTATTCATCACCACCATCGGCTTGACCTTTTCCTTCGCCACCTGGTTCATGATGAGTGCCATCGTCGTACGGATTCCGCAAATTGGATTCAAGTTCGACACCATGCAATTATTTTGGCTGGCGGCAATGCCAGGTCTGGCAGGTGGGACGCTCCGCATTATCAACATGTTTTTGATACCCATCTACGGCACACGGCACGTTATCACCTACACAACGATCCTGAAATTGATACCTTGCATCGGCATCGGTCTGGCAGTGATGAATCCGAACACGCCGTTCTGGGTGTTCATGATTCTGGCATTCACGGCGGGCTTTGGCGGCGGCGACTTCTCCTCCTATATGCCCAGCACGCGTTTCTTCTTCCCGAAGAAAATGCAAGGCACCGCACTCGGTGTGCAAGCGGG
>JAHDWC010000164.1 GCA_023382575.1 Anaerolineales bacterium | reverse complement strand
TCTCCATTCAACCCGGTTCATTGGAATTGATGCGTGACGAGATCGCCCTCTGTGAACAATACGGACTCTACTATCCGGTGGGCGACACAACCGGAGCAGCGGGTCTTATTCGTGGACTTCGGTCTGCTTCAATCTACAAAGACTTTGCCCAAGCCTTAGCCGCCTACTGTCCGAACGCGTGGATCATCAACTACACCAATCCAATGAGCATCTGCACGCGGACGTTGACCCGCGTCGCGCCTGAACTCAAGGTTTTCGGCTGTTGTCACGAAGTCTTCTCTACACAACGGATGCTGGCAAACGTCGCCTCAAAATATCTGAACATTGAAGCGCCTCCCAGAGACGAGATTCAAGTCAACGTGCTGGGCATCAACCACTTCACATGGGTGGACAAAGCGACCTATCAAGGTCATGACCTTCTGGAATTATTGAAACATCATCTCGAACAACCTAGCGTGCTTCGTGATTACACACAAGAAGAAGTCGAAGCATTCAACAATTGGTTCCACAGCACAGACCAGGTCAAGTTCAATTTATTCAAACGCTTTGGCATCCTCGCCGCCGCAGGTGACCGTCACCTCGTGGAATTTTTACCTGGCTTTATCCGTTCGCCAGAAACTTTATTCAAATGGGGCGTCATTCGCACGCCCGTCTCCTATCGCATCGAACGCTGGACGAACGCGCCGCAAAAAACTCGTGACCTCCTCAACGGTGTCACACCGCTCGTGCTCGAATCATCGGGCGAAGAAGGGGTTGGTATTATCAAAGCTCTGCTCGGTCTTGGCGATCTGGTCACGAACATCAACATGGAAAACGTAGGGCAGGTTTCCAACTTGCCGCTTCATGCAGTAGTAGAAACCAATGCACATTTCAGCCGAGATCGTGTCACCCCATTGAGCGCAGGTGCACTCCCTGCGGGAATCGTTCCGCTCATCAACCAACACAGCGCCAATCAAGAAATCATTATCGAAGCCGCGCTGACTGGGAATACCGATCTCGCATTTCAAGCCTTCTTCAACGACCCCAGCAACCATCTTCCTCTGGATGACTCATGGGAACTCTTTACCAAAATGTTGCAGGTCAGCAAGGAATATCTGCCCGCTATGGCGGTTGCATAAAACTGGAAATCATCATGAAACCAACACCTTCGCAAAAAATCAACACATGGTCTTCCCGCATGGTCGAATCCACACTTCAACGTTACACGTCGAAGGACTTCTCATGGAATTATGACCACGGCTTGCAGGTGTTTGGGATTCAAAAAGCGGGCGAAGCGACAGGTGAAGAACGTTATCTCAAATTCGCCGCCGATTGGGTGGATACTTTCATCATGCCCGACGGCACCATCCACACATATCGCATGGATACTTACAACGTGGATTGGGTCAATTCGGGCAAATTACTCTTTGGCGCATACGAACGCACAGGGGATGAACGCTATCGCAAAGCCATTGAAACTTTGCGTGAACAGATGCGTTGGCATCCGCGCAACACTGTCAAAGGCTTCTGGCACAAGCTGATCTACCCCTATCAAATGTGGCTCGATGGCATCTACATGGCGGGACCATTCATGAGCGAGTATGCCATGCGCTTCAACGAACCCGAAACATTCGACGATGTCGTACATCAAATTAAGTTAATTGAAAAGCACACGCGCGACCCCAAAACGGGTCTGCTCTATCACGCGTGGGATGAAAGCAGGAAGCAGCAATGGTGCGATCCTGAAACAGGCTTATCCAAATATTTTTGGGGGCGTGCCATCGGTTGGTTTGTGATGGGTATCGTTGACGAATTGGATCACCTCCCGCAAGATCATCCTGGAAGGGCTGAGTTGGTCACCATTCTTGATAGGACCGCTGAAGCAGTTGTAAAGGTCCAGGATGAAGCGACGGGGTTATGGTATCAGATCCTCGACCTCCCCGAACGCGAAGGCAATTACCTCGAAGCGTCCGCCTCCATCATGTTCGTCTACGCGTTTGCCAAAGGCGTCCGCAATGGTTACCTCGCGCAGGATTATCTGCTCTCCGCACGGCGCGGTTATCACGGCGTTTTGCAAAACCTTATCAAGATCGATGCGCAGGGTTTGCTCACGCTCGAAAAAGTTTGCGGCGGCGCAGGGCTTGGCGGCGATCCGTATCGTGATGGCTCGTTCGAATATTACATCTCCGAAAAGATCATCCCCAACGACCCCAAAGGCGTCGGTCCGTTCATCCTTGCCGCGCTCGAAATGGAACAGGCAGGCATCACGGAATGACGATGACACGCGTTTCTGTTTTCAACGTGCGTGAACACGGCGCTTTTGGAGACGGACAGACTTTGGACTCGCCTGCGATCCAATCTGCCATAGACGCCTGCTCCTCGCTGGGAGGTGGCACTGTCTATCTGCCCGCGGGTCAATACCTGACGGGGAGCCTGTTTCTGCGCAACAACATTTCCCTACACTTGGACTCTGGCGCTGTGATTCTCGGCAGTGAGAATCCCGATGATTACCCGATCATTCATTCACGCTGGGAAGGCAGACATCAAGACACATACGCACCGTTGATCACGGGACAAAATTTAAACAATGTCTCTGTTGTAGGTCGTGGCACCATTGACGGACGCGGCGCGAAATGGTGGCAGACAAAAAAGGATGGCACACTCAAACACCCGCGCCCGCGCCTGATCAGTTTCTCTGATTGTACGAACGTCCTCATCGAAGGCATCACTGCCATCAACTCACCGAGTTGGACGATCAACCCTGTTCACTGTCAGAACGTTAACATCCGCGGCATCACCATCATCAACCCCGCCGACTCCCCCAACACCGACGGCATCAACCCCGACTCCTGCCGCCTCGTGCGCATCTCCGATTGCTACGTCAGTGTCGGCGACGATTGCATCACGATCAAATCAGGCACCGAACACGAATCTCCCGAACGTTACGCTCCCTGTCGCGACATCACCATCACCAATTGCACCCTCGAGCGCGGACATGGCGGCGTGGTCATCGGCAGTGAGATGAGCGGCGGCGTAAAGAACGTCGTCATCTCGAACTGCGTTTTTATCGGTACGGATCGCGGCATCCGCATCAAATCCCGTCGCGGACGTGGTGGCGCCATCGAAGACATCCGCGTCTCCAATCTCATCATGGACGGCGTGCTTTGCCCGTTCACGATGAATCTTTACTATCACATCGGCGTGCGCGGCAACACTGATGTCTCAGACAAAAATCCGCGTTCCGTGGATGACACCACCCCGCGCCTGCGCCGTATTCACTTCAGTCACATCACTGCCCGTGAAGTCAAACACGCGGCGGGATTCCTCTACGGGCTGGCAGAGATGCCGCTCGAAGATATTTCCTTCACCGACGTCTCCATCTCCATCTCCGCCGAAGCCGATTCAGGCTACCCCGAAATGGCAGACGACATCCCCAGCATGTCGCAGGCTGGATTCTTCATCCGCAATGCCCGCCACCTGCGGCTTGAGCATGTCGAGGTCACTGGTCAAGTTGGTGAGCCGTTTGATATTGCGGATTCGAACGATGTGCAGATAATTAAGTAATTGATAATTACCAATTACTTTTCGCCATGGCTTTCAATTTACAACACCATCTCAACTTCATTTACTCCAGTCCGCGCAAATTCGCATTTAACGCTCGCACTTTAAAAGACTATCTCATCTGGCAAACAGACTTCCGCGCCGAATTGACTCGCCTGCTTTGCCTGGAAAATCATCCACCCGCGTCTCTTGCGACGGAAAGCATCCAAACCATTGACCGTGGCTCGTACACCGAAGAAAAACTCAGCCTCGATGTTGGCGAAGGCGTACAGGCTCCAGTCTATTTGCTCACGCCGAAACAGGAGCCGCCCTACAAACCAGTCCTCGTCTTTCATGGGCATGACCCCAGCGCGCAATATTGTCTCGGCAACTACCCCGACGAAGAAACCGCCCGTGCCAATCTTGCCGTGGACAACAACTATGCCAAAGCGCTGGCAGAAGCGGGCTACCTGGTCTGCGTCGTCGAGCAGCGCGGCATGGGCGAGCGGTTGAGCGATATAGTGCAGGATGTTTTTTCGCATTCCTCCTGTCGTCACCTGTCCTTCTTCTACCAACTGCACGGACGGACGTTGCTCGGTGAACGCGTTTGGGATGGCATGTGCGCCGCGACATGGCTTCTCTCTCGCAACAATCTCGCTGGCGGACTTGGCTGCACGGGTCATTCTGGCGGCGGGACGACGACCCTGTTTCTTTCCGCGCTGGATGAACGGATCAAAACAATCGTTGTCGGTGGTTACTTCAATTCTTTTCGCGGCTCAATCCTTGCGATGGAACACTGCGAATGTAACTACGTGCCTCACATCCTTGAACTCGCCGAGATGGGATACGTCGCCGCACTGATCGCACCGCGTCCATTTTGTGCCATCAATGGCGAGAAAGACGACATCTACCCTGTGCAGTTTGCTCACGAGCAATATGAAACCGTGCGCAAAGCGTATGAACTAAACAATGCAAGCCAAGCCTGTCAATTAAGTATCCACCCTAGCGAACATGCTTATAACAATCAAGTCAGTCGTGATTGGTTTTCGGAATGGATGAAAACAACTCCGAAGGAGTGAAATTTTTATAGATCGATGATGAGTATGTTTTCAACCCCGAAGGGGTGGTATGTCATCCCTTTGGGATTTGCATCCTGAATTGCTAAAGCAATAATCATTACATCCCTTCGGGATTGAATATGGAGAACCTTATGAAAAAAGTTGTTACCTTTGGCGAGATCATGCTCCGCCTTGCGCCGCCAGGCTTTCAGCGTTTTACCCAGGCTCGGTCGTTCGAAGCAATTTATGGCGGGGGTGAGGCGAACGTCGCGGTCTCGCTGGCAAATTACGGAGAGGATGTCGAGTTCGTTACACGTCTTCCCAAGAACGATCTGGGCGATGCTTGCATGATGTCCCTGCGCGGATATGGGATCCGCACCGAACATATCGCACGTGGCGGCGAACGCATCGGCATTTACTTCCTTGAAACAGGCGCGGCGCAACGTGGAAGCAAAGTCATCTATGATCGCGCGAATTCGAGCTTTGCCACCATCCAAACAGGAACGATTGTTTGGAAAAAAGTTTTCGAAGGCGCGGACTGGTTCCATTGGACGGGCATCACGCCTGCGGTGTCGCAAGGCTCTGCGGATGTTTGCCGAGAAGCCATTGTTGCGGCGCGTGAGTTGGGCATCACCGTTTCGACCGATCTAAACTATCGCGCCAAACTTTGGAAGTGGGGTAAGAGCGCAGGTGAAGTGATGACCGAACTCGTAAGCATGTGCGATGTGGCGCTCGGCAATGAAGAGGATGCTGAAAAAGTCTTTGGCATCAAAGCGCCCGAAGCCGACGTGACCGCGGGCAAGGTCGAAGCCGATCACTATCGCTACGTCTGCGAAGAACTCAACAAAAAATTCCCGTCGCTCAAAACCATCTCGATCACGTTGCGCGGCTCCCTCTCCGCGAGTCACAATACATGGTCGGGCGTACTTTGGAAAGACAGCGCGTTCTTCTCCGCGCCCGTTTACAACATCCTCCCCATCGTTGACCGCGTCGGCGGCGGCGACTCATTCATGGGCGGGCTCATCTACGGCTTGCGCAAATATGATGACCCGCAAAAGGCGCTCAACTTCGCGGCGGCAGCGGCGTGTCTCAAGCACAGCATCATCGGCGACTTCAACGCGGTTAGTGTCAGCGAAGTCGTAGCCCTCATGGGCGGCGACGCCTCAGGGAGAGTCTCGCGCTAATGCGCCTCGTCACGTTTCGTCACGATGACCGCGAACGAATCGGCGCGCAACTCGAATCGCATATTTTGGATTTGAGCCGAGTCTCCGCTGGGATTCCAACGGACATGAAAACCTTTCTCTCGCTGGGACAAAGTGCCCTCGCTCAGACTCACGAAGCGCTTGCTTCCGTCCGAGAAAGCTGGCTCCTCGCTGAAAGTGACGTGACCTTACTCGCACCGATTCCGCGTCCCGATAAAATTATTTGCATCGGACATAACTATCAAGGTCACATCGGCATCGGCAAAACGGAAGTGCCTGAGTTTCCAAATCTGTTTTGCAAGACCGTCAACACCATCACGGGACATAATCATCCCATCGTGATTCCACCCGCCACCCAACAAGCGGACTTTGAAGCCGAGTTGATGGCAGTCATCGGCAAGCGCGCCTATCGTGTGACGGAAGAAGAAGCAAAGTCTTGCATAGCAGGCTACACTATTTTCAACGATGTCAGTGCGCGTGATTATCAAAAGCGGACGAATCAGTGGATGCTCGGCAAATCCTTCGACACGTTCGGTCCAATGGGACAGGCGCTCGTCACGCCCGATGAAGTCCCAGACCCGTATGCGCTTGACTTGGAGTTGACCGTGAATGGCGTTCCACATCAACGGGTCAATACAAGAGATATGATTTTCTCTGTCCCGTATCTCATCTCATACATCAGTCAGGTCATGACATTGGAAGTTGGAGATGTGATCGCCACAGGCACGCCCTCCAAATTACCAGAAGCCGCAGACGCGGAGCGAAAACGCTTTTTGCAGGCAGGTGATGTAGTTGAGGTTACGATTGAGAAGTTGGGTACGTTGAGGAATACAGTTCAATAACCATCATTACACCCGTCATTGCTTCGTGGCGCTTCAGCGCCACGAAGCAATCTCCGTCAATGTGTTGGAGATTGCTTCGTCGGAAATAGCAAGAGCCCTCCTCACAATGACGGAATAAAGGAGTAAACATGGCACGTTTCATGCGTTTGGAAGTTATCAACACATTGCTCGAAACAGGACTCGTCCCGTTGTTCTATAACGGTGACGTGGAAACATCCATTGAATTGGCATCCGCCTGTTCACGTGGCGGAGCAAAGACAATTGAATTCACCAATCGCGGTGAATTGGCGTATCCTGTTTTCACGGAATTGGTCAAGCACTTTACGAAGGCAGACCCAAGCCTCATTATTGGTGTTGGCTCCATCGTGGATGCGCCGACCGCCGCCCTTTACATCGCCGCGGGGGCAAACTTTATTGTGGGACCAAGTTTCAATCCTGAAATCGCAAAATTGTGCAATCGCCGCAAGATCCTCTATATGCCTGGCTGTGCCACAGAGACCGAGATCGCCACTGCCGAGGAATATGGCGCGGAGATCTGCAAGGTTTTCCCTGGCGAGACGGTGGGAGGTCCTGCGTTCATCAAGGGAGTCATGGCTCCCTGTCCATGGCACCGACTGATGCCCACAGGCGGCGTGGATGCGACTGAAGCCAGCGTCAGTGAATGGATCAAGGCGGGCGCGGCGGCGGTGGGGATGGGAAGCAAACTCATTACGGCACAGGCTGTCAAAGAGAAAGATTACGATGGGATTGCATCCAAGGCGGCACAGTGTGTGAATTGGGTGCAGGTGGCTAGAAACAAGTAGACAGGTAAACACGGAACGTCTGACTTTTGACGATTATCAGGAGATAAAACATGAAATATCATTCACTACTTACAGCGAACAACGGACTTAACACCCCGTCTACAAATCCGTGCAAGTTATTAGAGTTTGGTTTCCTCAAACTCGCGGCAGGAGAAAGCTACAGCGCGGAGAGCGGAGAGCGTGAGGTGTTGGCGGTGCTCCTCGGAGGCAGAGCCAGCTTCGAGGTCGGAAAGAAGCGGTTTGAAAAAGTGGGCGGACGTCCCAATGTGTTTAACGGCAAGCCGCACTCTGTCTACATCCCAGCCAAATCCAAATATACGATCACAGCCGATACCGCGGTGGAGATCGCGTTGCCGAGCGCGCCGTCTGATCTGGAGGTCGAGCCGTATGTGATCGAACTGTCGAAGGTGGCAAATGGGATTTGGGGCGCGGCGAATTTCAAGCGATACTTCCATCAGATTTTGACTCTTGCATCACAACCTGAGTTGCCCGCGCGACGATTGATCGTCGGTGAGACGTTCACGCCCAGCGGAAATTGGAGCACGTACCCGCCGCACAAACATCAGGTGGACGACCTGCCGCGCGAGGCATATCACGAGGAGATGTATTTCTTCAAGGTCAGCCCGAATGATGGCTTTGGCATTTGCCATTATTACAACGAAGAGGGCGAAGAAGAAAATTTCACCGTGCGTGATAACAGCATCCACATGATGCCACGTGGATACCACACGGTCGTGAGCGCGCCTGGGTATACAACATATTACTTGTGGTTTTTAGCGGGAAACCAACGTGTGCAAGCAACTGTCGACGATCCACAAGTAGGTTGGGTGACTCGCACAGTTGCAATGTTGAAAGAGTTAGGACACTAAATTAACCACGGAGACACTCCCGAAAGAGCATCGGGACGATGTGAGTCACGGAGAACTTTTATATGGTCTTCTCAGTGTCTTTGTGTCTCAGTGGTTAGGCTTTGAAGGATTACATTATGATCTTAGACTTATTCAAACTTGATGGAAAGGTTGCGCTCGTCACTGGTGCGGGGCAGGGACTGGGTCAAGCCATGTCGCTTGGGCTTGCCGAAGCAGGCGCGGATATTGCCACGCTTGACCGCACAGGTTGTAAGGGAACGTGCGAAGAGATCTACGATCTCGGCAGGAGATATTTTGAATCGGTTGTTGATTTGCGCGAAGCGAGCGTTGAGCAATTGAAAGATGTTGTTGCAAACGTTGTGAAGGAGCTGGGACGCATTGACATTCTCGTCAACAACGCTGGCACTATCCGTCGCACACCTGCTGTGGATTTTTCCGAAACCGATTGGGACGATGTTTTGCAGATCAATCTCAAAGCCGCATTCTTTCTTTCGCAAGCTGTCGGACGCGTGATGATGTCACAAGGCGGCGGCAAGATCATCAATATCGCATCCATGCTTTCGTTCCAGGGTGGCATCACAGTCCCATCGTACACGGCATCGAAGAGTGGTATTGCGGGTATCACGCGCGCGCTTGCCAACGAATGGGCGAAGCACAACATCAACGTCAACGCGATTGCACCTGGCTACATGGCGACCGACAACACTGCCGCCTTGCGCGCCGACCCGAATCGTTCCACTTCGATCCTCGACCGCATCCCCGCAGGTCGCTGGGGCACGCCCGACGATCTCAAAGGTGCTGTCGTCTTCCTTGCATCTCCCGCATCCGATTATTTGAATGGCGCGATCATCCCTGTGGATGGAGGCTGGTTGGCACGCTGATATGAATCCCGATCGCTTTCTCTCACCCGACCTCGCCACACGTAACATCGCGCGCGACCTCTATCAAGCCGTCGCGAAACTTCCCATCGTCTCGCCGCATGGTCACGTTGACCCGCATCTCTTCTCCGATCCCAACGCAACCTTCGGCACACCCGCCGAACTCTTCATCATCCCCGATCACTACGTCACGCGCATGTTGTACTCGCAAGGGATACCACTCGAGTCGTTACTCACTGGTGACCATCGCAAAATTTGGAGACTCTTCTGCGAAAACTTCCATCTCTTCCGCGGAACTCCCAGTGGGATTTGGTTGACTCATGAACTGAGCGAAGTCTTTGGTGTGGATGAAAAACCGTCCGCTTCAAACGCCGACCGATTGTTTGATTCACTTTCAGACAAATTATCCTCCCCTGAATTTTCTCCCCGCAAACTCTTCGAGCGATTCAACATCGAAGTCCTTTGCACCACCGACGCTGCAACCGATACCCTCGAACATCATCAAGCCATTCGTCAAAGCGGATGGAAAGGAAATATCCGCCC
>JAHDWC010000163.1 GCA_023382575.1 Anaerolineales bacterium | reverse complement strand
GAAGGCGTGGCACATCGTTCCTCTAAAGATGCGCGCGGTATTTTCACTGTGCAGTATCCGGAAGAGCAATTGATCCAGCCGGAGGAATTTCGCTATGTGCCATTCCTCGTGCATGATGGGACTGATAAAAAGGATATCCGCTGCACGTCCTGTGGTATCTGTGCCAAGGTTTGTCCGCCTCAGTGCATCTGGATCGTGCGCACGAATGACCCCAACACTGGCAGACCCGTCCCTCAGCCGGCAGAGTTCTACATCGATATGGACATTTGTATGAACTGTGGCTTCTGCGCGGAATACTGCCCGTTCGATGCGATCAAGATGGATCATGATTTTGCCATCGCTTCATATGATCGCAATGTGTACAACCTCGATAAGTTGCTCAAACCCGCCTCGTACTACGCGGAGATTCGTCCACTAAATTACACCAAGGAAGAGGAAGCGCGCAAGGCAAAGGAAGCGGCGAAAGCCGCCAAAGCAGATGCATCTGCGGCTGCGCCTGCGGCATAAACAATCGCTAATGACCATTACAAAAGAAGCTGTATTAAAAGCACTCGGCACTGTGCAAGAACCGGACCTCGGTCAGGATCTTGTCACACTCAATATGATCCGCAATTTGGAGATCGAAGGCGACAAGGTATCGTTTGCGGTGATGCTCACCACGCCGGCTTGTCCGCTGAAAGGCAAGATCGAAGCGGACTGTCGCAATGCACTCAAGACTGTCGAAGGGGTCAAAACCATAGACATCAAAATGGATTCGGATGTCCCCAACGATGGGCGTATGCGCGGCTTGGTCAACATGCCGATCCGTAATGCGATTGCCATCGGTTCGGGAAAAGGCGGCGTGGGCAAGTCGACGGTCTCTGTCAACGTGGCAGTGGCTTTGGCTCAAACCGGAGCCCGCGTCGGGTTGATGGATGCGGATATTTACGGTCCCAACACGCCCACCATGCTCGGCGTGGAGAAACTTCCCACTCCCAACGGACCGCGCATCATCCCTGCGCAAGCCTATGGAATCAAAATGGTTTCAATGGGCTTACTCGTCAAGCCGGGGCAGCCGCTCATCTGGCGCGGACCAATGCTCAACTCGGCCATTCGTCAATTTCTCAGCGATGTGGAATGGGGCGAGTTGGATTATCTGATCATCGACCTGCCGCCTGGCACAGGTGACGCCGCACTTTCGCTGGCGCAGGCGCTTCCATTGAGTGGCGCGGTGATCGTGACTCTGCCGCAGTTGGTCTCGCTTGAAGATGCGGGACGCGGCTTGAATATGTTCAAGACACTCGAAGTACCCATCCTCGGCGTGGTTGAGAATATGTCATATCTTGATCTGCCTGATGGCACGCGCATGGACTTGTTCGGTTCGGGCGGCGGCGAGCAATTGGCGCAAGCCACCGAGACGACTTTCCTCGGCAAAGTGCCAATCGACCAAAATGTGCGCATCGGCGGCGACAGCGGCAAACCCATCGTGGTCAGCGCGCCGGAGACGGCGGCAGCTAATGCCTTTGTGGACATTGCCCAGAAGATCGCGCAAAAGGTCTCTGTGGCAGCGCTTGGCACCAATAACACCCTGCCGATCAACATCGTCGAATAGCTAACTTGATCGCTAATCAAAAGTCCCCGAGAAATTTCTCGGGGACTTTTGTAGTACCAATGGCAAATTGAGTTATGAGGCTGGGTTCGGTACACTTTATGAAAAGAAAGGAAGTCATTATGAAATCTCGTCTCTTGGTTTTGCTCCTTATCCTTGCATTGCTCCTTTCCGCCTGCAACCTGCCAGCCGGTACGCCAGAGAGTAACGAAGGCATTATTTTCACGCTCGCGGCACAGACGATTACAGCCGCCGCTCAAACAGGGACTCAATCCACTTCCACGCCCATCGCGCAGGTGACGAATACGCCGCTCACGGCTGCGACGACTCAAGCGCCACAACCAGGCGTGACCGTCACCGCCACCTCCCTGCCGTGCAACCGAGCCTCGTTCGTTTCGGATGTGACCATCCCCGACGACACCAACATCACAGTCAACAAAGCGTTCACAAAAACCTGGCGACTGAAGAACGTTGGCTCATGTACCTGGACCTCAAGTTATCAACTGGTCTTTGACTCAGGTGACAAAATGGGCGGACCCGACTCTCAGCAATTGACAAATGGAACAGTCGCACCCGGCCAGACGATAGATGTTTCTGTCAACCTGACGGCTCCGTCAAACCCGGGAACGTACAAAGGCAATTGGAAGATCAAGGAGCCGGGCGGACTGGTCTTCGCCCTCTCCACGGGACCATTCTGGGTGCAGATCAAAGCCACGGCTGTGTCCGAGGCGGATTATCCGACTTTCAAAAAGGGAGACTCAGGCGACGAAGTCTTCGCCATCCAATATCTGTTGCTCGCGCGCGGCTTCAACCTTGGCGTGGATGGCATCTTTGGCAACGAAACTCAATCGACCGTGGAAGATTTTCAAACGCAGAATAACCTGAAAGAAGACGCCATCGTCGGACCGGAAACATGGAAGGCGCTCATTATCCAAGTCTCGCAGGGCAAAACCGGACCCGAGGTGCGAGCGGTGCAAAAACTCCTCAAAGATAAATTTGGCTACAACATTACCGTGGATGGAATTTTTGGTCCCGACACAGCCAACGTAGTCAAGAATTTTCAGACTTCAAAAGGGCTCACCTCAGACGGAATTGTCGGACCGAACACCTGGCAAAGACTGATCAACGATTAGCCCGCACAAGAATTTTCACGCCCCAGAGACGTACTTCTGGGGTGTTCTTTTTGGCAAGGTATAATCGCCTGTCACATGATCGAAAAGAATAAATCCCTTTCATTGCAAGCTGTCCGAAAACAACTGTTCCTCTGGGGCGGGTTGTCTGCCTTAATTTATTTCATTTATTTAATCATCTTTCCGCTGGTGCCTTACATCTATGTCGAAGGGAAAATGCTCGATCTCGAAATGATTCTGCGTGGAATGCGCTGGGTCATCTGGATCTATATTATTGGATTGGCGCTCTTATTTTTTGCCTTTTGGCGCATCGTGCGGATATTGCATGAGTTTTCCAAGCAAAACCGTGCAGAGAGCAAATCCCTTCGCAAATGGGTTCTTGGTATTAGCATTACCTGCGGCGTCATCTTGCTGGGTTTGTATCCCATCACCGCGTTGGATGTAGCCGTTTACGTTGTCAATGCGCGCAATTGGGTACTGTACGATGCCAATCCGCTGACCATTCCGCCTGAGAATTTTCCCGATGACCCATACATCCACCTCGCTGGCGAATACGTGGATAAAACGTCACCCTACGGACCAGTCTGGGAGACGATTGCCCGCATCCCTGTGCAACTGGGTATCACCGATCTCGCAGGCGGCATCATTGCCATGAAAATCATCGCATTGCTGGCATTTGCAGGCATGGCAATTCTCATTGGCTGGTATGCACAGCAACAAGACGAACGTTTTGCTGTCAGCGAAGTCACCGCTCTGGCATTCTTTGCCCTCAATCCGCTCGTTCTGTTGGAAGCGCTGGGCAATGGTCACAATGACATTATGATGGCAGCGTTCATCACGCTGGGACTAATCCTCTGGCAACGAGGCAAATGGGCATGGGCAACGTTCGCGCTGACATTGGCCTCGTTAGTGAAATTGCCCGCCCTGATTCTGCTCCCACTTTTGGGATTGACTGTCTTGATGGAGACACCAACCTGGAAAGAGCGCCTCCTGCGTGGACTGGGAATTGCGGTGATCTTTCTGGGAGTTTTCCTTACCCTATATCGTCTCATGGGCCCATTCCCTGATGTGTTCTCGGGGATAGCCCAATCCTTCACGCGACGAAGTTTCTCACCGGCTTACGCTATGTTTGTCATCACGCGTGAGATCGCACCCAATTATGCTGGCTACATCCTTAGCCACTCGCGGAACGTGTTCATCCTTGTCTACGCGTGGATCCTGCTGTCGCTGCTAAGAAAAAGACTAACTTTCCTTGAAGCGGGTTTTCTCTCATATTTTGCATTGATCTACCTAAGCAACGCTTTCCGCATCTGGTATCCATTATGGTTCATCCCCTTTGCAGCGTTGAACCTACACTCGCGCACCTACTGGCGGACATTTCTCTTCAGCCTGACGGCGGAATTCAGCATCTTGAGTTATTACATCCTATGGCGCTGGTCCTGGCGACATTGGGAGTGGGGGCTGACGGGTCCGCTTGCAGCATACTGGGATTACTTCAAGATCATGACTCCCTTCACCGTCTCATGGACATTTGCCCTGCCATTTGTAGGTGACATTGTCGGGCGGCTGAAAGATAAGAAGAAGTTCTTACAAGAATTGTGGATATAAAAAAGAGCCCATCGCCTGAGCAATAGCCTCCTTTTGAATTTGTTTTGGGGACCATAACGTTTCCACATAAAGTATCAAACTTAAGTACTCTTTCCCTTATATTATCGTAGGTCTATACTCTTTAAAGTTGAAGTATGGGTTTCTGGTTTTAACGATATGACCAGTCCCTATGGGAATCAATTTTGAAAGAGGTAATTATGGGCAAGTTCGACAATATTCCATTAGTACAAGAGATCAAACATGTACTAGCACATGAAGCGGCCAAATACTTTATGCATGCTCGCCTAGTAGAAGGAAAATTAAAAGATACTGACCACACCTTCCGGTGTCTGTTCACGGGGAAATCCTATTTCACCAAGCGGTTGGAAGACCAAATGTACGCTGAACCGCCCAAAGTCTTATGGAAGCGCAGACTTTATATCCCGGCACTTAAAACACTGATTCAATCCAACCCGGATAGCGCTGACTTGATCGTTGCCGTGGTTCCCAGACAATATGACAACAGTTTTAATGGTCTTTATACTTACAAAGGCACAGAGCTGGTGAGGCAAATGATCTCGACCGTTGGTACATGGGACGAAGTCCGACAGCAATTTTCCGTTCGCAAGCGCCGAACAAGTAATCACATCGAGGACAGGTATGGATTAAGAAACCGTGTCTCCAAAGACATCAAAGACCTGGATTTCTTCTATCATCGTATGTACATTCCGCATGTGCGAAAACGGCATGGCGAGTTTGCCCAGATTGATCCCTATGAGGAAATTCGAGGTTACTTCAACATGGGAATGTTGATGTTCGCCACCAAAGATGGTGTGGATTTAGGTGGCAATCTATGTAATGTTGAAGATGGTATTTTATACCTGCGGCGGGTAGGCGTGCTGGATGGGGACGAATCTCTGATCGAGTCGGGATTGCAAGCCGCCATCTATCACTTCGCCATCAAATACGCAAATGAAAACCATCTGAAAGCTGCGGACGCCATGATGAGTTTGCCTTTTTTAAATGATGGCGTCTACAACACGAAGAAGGAATGGGGCGCTGCCGTCTCCCCCAGTGACGACTATCATACCTGGGTATATTTCATCCACAAAGGTCCGCAGGAAAAGCTGGCTCACTTCTACGCGAGGAATCCTTTTGTGACCATAGTTGGAGATGGTATGAAAGGTATTGTCGGAAAGCCAGAGGGTGTCCTCGATTATGAATTTGAGGAGACTCTTAACCGTTATCGCTCGCGCGGATTGAATGGGTTCATCGTTCACACCCCCAATGAAACCCTGGAACTTCCATAGCCATACAGTTTTGATAATATGAAATTGCAAGAAAACTTAAAGAGCTGACGGTGCTATAATTTTTTTAACCTCCTGCCCATGGTTGGACATCTGGTCCCCGGGCAGGTTTTTTCATGCAATCAGGTAACCAGACCAGAAAACCCAGCGGCTGGTTCACGAGGCGATCTTGAAGATCATCAAAAATATGTCGTCTGCGCGGACGATCAAACATGTACTTGCCCATCAGGCGGCAAAGTATTTCTTGCGCGCAATCTTGGTGGAGGGGAATTTAAAAAACAGCAACCAAAGGTTTCGAAGTCTCTTTATCGGAAACTCTCAGTTCGTCAAGTATTTGTTGAAGCGCATGTATCAGGGACAACCGGACATCCTAAAGCGCTGGCGTGTTTGGATCCCATCCATCAAAAAGTTGGTCATCCACAACTCAGCCGCAGCCGACTTGTGTGTAGCGGTTCTCCCCAGAAAGCTCGAAAAAACCTTTAAAGGACACTACACCTATAAAGGCACAGAATTAGTACAACAGGTAATCCCCACCACCGGAGAATGGGAGGATATTCGAAAGAAGTTCTCCAGCAAAAAACGTCGCATCGCCAATCATTTCGAAGAAAAGTTTGGGCTTGGATATCGGATATCCACCGATGACAAGGACTTTAGATTCTTTTACACGCACATGTTCCTGCCCTTGCTTACCAAACGTTACGGGGAACTTGCTGAGATTGAATCGCTTGAGGAAATGAGGGAATTCTTCCAAAAAGGCTTCCTATTGTTTGTTACAAAAGATGGACAGGATCTGGCTGGCAATTTGTGCCTCGTAGAAGACAACGTCTTGATGCTCCGCCGAGCCGGAGTTTTGGATGGAGATGAATCCTATGTAGAGGCCGGCGCTCAAACAGCACTCTATTATTTCGGATTGAAATATGCCAATGAACAAGGTCTGCACGCAGCCGACGCTATGATGAGTGCATCCTTCTTGAACGATGGCGTATATGTGACCAAGAAAGAATGGGGGGCGGTCGTTTCTCCCAGTGATGATTTCAACACCTGGGTTTATCTCTTCAACCTCGGATCTGCCGATAAGCTGGCACAGTTCTATGATCAGAATCCGTTCATCGCGCAAACTGATTCCGGGCTAAAAGGTTTGCTCGGCGCGCCAACAGACGCCTCATCCACTCCTGAAGCGCTCGAGCCACTCCTTCGTCAATACCGAAGCGAAGGGTTGACCAGCTTTATTGTCCACACTCCAGCCGGCATAATAGAAGTTTCCTAATCCCTCTTGCACGATGACGTAAAATCGCCCAAGGTAAAACAGTCTTGTAATCTCTTCGATTGTTACCAATGATATAATTTTGCGCGCCACTACATCATACTATTACAAATAGCATAGGAGCACCAAATGGGATTTATCTTGAAAAGGTCAAAGACTGACATGTGGGTGACTCTATTTGGAAGGCTTCAAAGGTTATGCAAATGATCAGATCACACCAACTCTCACCCGCATCGATTTGTGATGTGGGCTGTGGGGCTGGTGCAATTCTCGCAGAATTGCAAAAAAAGATGGGCGCAGGCGTGATGTTTACAGGATATGATGTTTCGCCTCAGGCAATCCAAATAGCAAAAACCATTGAGTCTCCAAATCTCAAATTCTTCAACGAGGATTTCTTAAAAGCAGATACGCCCTCGGCAAATCTGACTCTCATGCTGGATGTATTTGAACATGTCCCCGACTATATTGGTTTTCTTGAGGCGTTTAGAAGGAAAACAGATTGGGTGATCTTCCATATTCCTTTGGATATTAATGCCAGGGCAGTTTTACGAAAGTCAAGCTGGATGCTCCACATGAGGGAAACATATGGACATTTGCATTACTTTACGCGTGAAACAGCACTTGCCACTCTCGCGGATATTGGTTACAAGATTGTGGACAGCACTTACACGGATGATATGGAAATTTCCGATGCCATGATCCCCAAAAAACTAAAATCGCGGATGTTTTATGAATTGCGCAAGCTATTATATCGAGTCAACAAACGTCTCGCAGTCGCCTCGTTTGAGCACTTTAATCTGCTGGTATTGGCACGCGGCGATTTAAGTGATGGCGCGTCAGCCACCTGATTCTTTTGTAAAAAGCTCCTTCGTTTTTCTAAATATTTGAGCCGTGGAAAGAACGAGCTTGCCCAAACTTGAGAGAGCATATACTCCGTCAGCAAGAGAGCGCCGCCCCTGCCAAACATGATCCATATATGAACCTGGAGCAGCAGAACTGTCCATGGTATCAATTTGAAAAGGCAGTTCGTTTTTGTGTTCCCAAAGTTGCAGCAAGTTTACAATGCTCGGGGCATACTTGGCATACGTACGATCCCAGCCTAGCTTAAATCCAAATCCATAATTTCCAGAGATTAAATTAGAAGCAGAGGATATAACCTTATCATCCAATCGCACTTCAGTAATGAAGAAGCGCCCCGTCGCGTTAAAGCCCGCAGCCATCTCCCCGAAAAAAGCTGTCTGGTGCACGTCAGATAATAGTGAAGTCCCCCCATCCCCCTTCCACCCCAAATTCTCAAGGCGCATAAGCTCATCTACAGCCTGATCCAGCACAGGACTTGCATGCACAACTCTCCACTCAAAGCTACCCATTGCACCAAGTCCGCGAAGATAACGATGGTAGTCTTTTAAGGTCTTTTTGGGAGGGGCGCTTGTGTCATCCACATCCGTTCGATTAAAAACTGGGCGCTGCCAACTACGGGATAGTTGCCACTTAATCCCTAAAGTGGCTTCCACCGTCTGCCGCACCGAGGCAAAGTCCCCATCTGCCGCAAGGTTCTTGACGCGCAACCCATGCCAGCCGCGCTTGGGGTCCATGATGAAGCGATAAATCTGCTCAGTCACTTCGGGAGCATATTCACGATCCACGAGAAAGCCAGAGAGATAAGAATGGATCGAAGAAAAAAGAGATAGATATGGAAGCGGAAATTTACGGCTGGGCTTGTGAGCATTGAAAACTGCCACACCCACCAAGTTGGGGATACCAGCTGCCATCTTTTCGACGAACAAGATGAGTGGATTCTTGTCCTCCTCCAAATAGCGAATCGCCGGCAGGACAAAATATGGAGAGAGAAAGGCATTCTCCTCGATGGCGCGCGCCTCAAGCGCCGACCAGGCAGCGACATGAGCTTTGTCCACTTCGCCAGGTGAAAGGATGCGTAGATTATATTTGGATGGATTGCCGCGATTCTCAGTCATTTATAAAGCCTCAAGATGATCCTGCATTACCGCCACATGGATTAGGATTTTAACTCTACTATTCTACTCTACGACAAAGGGAATATTACCGGACCGATTTTACAATGAGAACGGAATGGTGAACAGGAGCCAAGGATATAAATATCATTACCGTTCCACAATTAAATTAGGGCGGCATATAAGATTTACCCTGCACTAAAATAAACTACAATCAACTTCCGCACAGACGAAACCTTCTTGTACATTGTACGTAGATAAAACAAATCAACCAAAAAGGAATCTCACATGAACGAACAAAACCCTACCCCCTATACCACAAATGCGTTGCCTACCAGCACGCTGGCGATCATCAGTATCATTGGCGCAATTCTCGGCTTTACTGCCGCCCCTGTTCTCGGAACGATTGTGGCGCTGATTACTGGCTACATGGCACGCAACGAGACCCGTGCGGTTCCACCAACCGCAGGCGGTGACGGACTGGCTACAGCTGGCATCGTCATGGGCTGGATTCAGGTCGTTTTGGGGGTGGTTGGCTTGTGTTGTGCCGCTGCATATTTCGTGTTCATCGTAGGCGCAATTGGCGCTTCCGGCTCATACTAATCTGAAATATCTGCCACCTCCTCAAATGACTTTGGGGAGGTGGTTTACTTGTGGGGGTACAATTAAGTTATAAATTCAGAACAGGAGTAACCCCATGAGTAAAGAAGACAACATCCGTGAACTGCTTGACCAAGCCGCTGAAGAGATCGCCAACGCACAGAGTAGTCCGCGTACGTGGCTTTCGTGGGTGGTCTATTTACTGGCGCGGCTCGAGGACCAGTCTGATAAAGCTAGTACGTACAACCGAGAGTCATACATGGAAATGCTTTCTGCGCTGCAAGATGAGATCAGG
>JAHDWC010000162.1 GCA_023382575.1 Anaerolineales bacterium | reverse complement strand
GCGATCCCACTGGCTCCGCTCGGGGTCGACCCTCTTCGAGGGCTTTGTCGCAAGTCCGTTAGGCGTTTGAAAGTTTCTTATGGACAGTATCGCAAATTTAGAAAGAGACATTCGCAACCTCATAAATCAGCCGAGAAAAAAGCAATCCCTCTTGATGGACTCGACTCGATGGAATCAACTATGTAGTTCAATGGATGTTATTGGAGATACTGAACTCGCAATTAATGCATATTTAGAAAGCATCGATAAACCTGCAAATACTGGGGAATTGTATATTCTGCTTTATGGAATCCTTCAAGTGCTTTTTGTACAACAGGACGCAGTAAGACATTTAGCCGAAGCATTAGATTTAGAATCTGAGCCAAACAAGAATCTTACAGCGATACGAGAGATAAGAAACGATAGCACAGGGCATCCAACGAAAAGAGAACAAGGTAAAGGAAAGGGGAAAGAAAAAGAGAAATGGTTTAATTTTATTACTCGTATCTCCATGTCTAGAGATGGTTTTACGTTGATGTCAACCTATCCAAACCGAAATTCGACTTTCAAGCAAGTTGACGTAAACCAATTAATTCGCGAGCAAAGAAATGAATTAAGGAAAATCTTGAACGATGTAATTGATTATCTTCAAAGGGAATCTATGGAGCACAAGAATATGTACAAAGACGAAAAATTGGCTGATATTTTCCCGCAAACTATGCTCTATTTCTACGAGAAAATTTCGGAAACTATTTTCGGCAATGCCCCTCCAGAATTTGGTTTAGGTTTTTTGGATATAATCGCGGAAGTTGTTCAAAAATTCAAAGCTGCATTAGAAGAAAGGCAAATTTTTCAGGCGTATAATGTGGCAGATGATTTTGAATGGGCAGAATATTCTTTATCTAAATTGCATCAATATTTTAATGGGACTAGTGAAGTCGTTCTGAATGACAAAGACGCATACATATATCTTTCTTTCATACAAAAACAATTAAGTGATCTTCACCAAATTGCTAAAGAGATTGATGATGAGTATGAAAGCAAAGAATAAGTGCATTTCAGCCACCAGGGACTAACAAAGCGTCCCGATAGTGCTGGGATGATATGCATTTTGGGGCTGGACGATGGCGCAAACCGTTGGGCGGTTTTGGAATAGAGATATAGCAAGTTTTCAGTCCACGGACAGCCTTCCCATCCCCATCCAAACAAAAATGCAAATCCCATATATGGGGGGCTCCCCGCCCGCCTTGGGATGTGTTGAGATGTGTTGACATCTGTTGACATCTGTTGAGGTCTCACCGGCTTTGGAGGTCCCTAAAACGCTCCGAAATGCCGATTCCACACCCCCATATGTGGGGGGTGGCAAATTTCAAAAAACCGTGCAGGGGCGACATCCTGTCGCCTGGGACGACGCCTTATCCTTTTCTGGCTGGACGGCTTCGCCGTCCCCGCCCCAGCGCTGTGCTTCGCGATCCCACTCGCTCCGCTCGGGGACGACCCTCTACGAGGGCTTTGTCGCAAACCATTAGGCGGTTTCTTGATAGCAATGAATAAAACTTTGATGATTCTCTGGGCTTTGGTAATTTGTTTTGTTCTCTCTGCATGTATCGGTCAAGTTGCGCAGCCTTTTCCAATGCCTACTGTCACGCCAAAACTATCCAACACCGTAGCACCAAGTCCTACACATACTTTAACAGCAACATCGACTCCTTCTTACCCACTTAAACAAGTTCTTCTTGATTACACCACAGGCGGATATCACACACCATATGAACTTTACTATGCAGATTATGGCATGGAAGGAAGGTCAACTCTTGTTTTATACACTGACGGACAATTGATTATTCCAGGGAAAACTTTTCAACAAAAGATATTGCCTCAAGAAGAGATTAACCAACTTTTTACACAATTAGAGACTTTAGGTCTTTTCTCACTCACTCAAGATAAATTGTATGACTTTGGAAACCAAGAGCCTCCAAAAATTTATGATGGAACAACATACTGTGTAGTAACGGCCGGCGAAAGAAAGCAAAAAATTTGCGCTTACGAACCACACGAATCATTTTTAGCGCCCGAAATGATGAATGTTTTGCGTTTTTTGAATGATTATAGACCCAAAGAAATGACACCTTATTTTCCTGACCGAATTTTATTGTGGGTGCGAAACGGCAGAAGTCCATATGTAGAGAATTTGCCAGAAAAGGCAGTTATTTGGAATGAAAATCTTCCAACTTTAGAAACGCCTGATGAGAAAATATTGTACGCTGAAGGTGATAACGCAAAGGAGATATTTGCTCTTTTCGATAACGAAGTTTCAACCATCGTGATAAGCCAAAACAACGTAGAATACACCGTGTCAATTGACATTGTTCTGCCCCACGAGCAGTTACGATAGCAACCATAACGCCAGCCAGCAAAGGCTTCGCTACGCGGGGTGAACTGCCTGACCCTCGGCTGTTGTAATAAGGATCGTATACCCTAATAGTTCAATCATTTTACTTCTATGCATATTTCTTTAACCAAGTGTGAGTTCGGAATGGTTATAATCGCGACCTTTCAAAAATGAAAGGAGCTCAACTGGTCTGTAAGCGTTATCTATGTATATCTCTGATTAAAATGATGGGAATGGACCAATATTTTCTGTTCCCCACCTGCGTTGAGTGTCCATCGCTTCCCCCCTTGACGTTCGCCTAGGTTTCACGTGTCAAACGATCAGCCCTGTTCTGGGCTGGTCGTTTTTTGTTTCCAACTTTAGATGGAAAAGAGGAGAACCCCATGTTGTTGCTTAACCGTTCCTTATGGCAGCGTGTCTTATCGTTGCTACTGGTCATGATGCTGTTGTCTGTCAATGGTGTACTGGCAGCCGAGCCCATGGTTCCACTGCTGGATCCGCCCCGGACTCCAGTGGCAGGTGAAGTCTTAATCAATGAATTTGTCGCCATCAATGGTACAACCCAAACCACAGAATGGGTTGAGTTGTATAACACCACCTCTGAAGATTTGGACATCAGTCTGATGTGGATCGATGACATCTCAGGCGGTGGAGGCGCACCCAAACAGATCCCCGCCAGTACCACGCTAACAGCAGGCGGGTATTATGTCATGACCTTCAGCTCCTTCCTTAATAATGGCGGCGACGATGTGCGCCTGTTGGGCACAGATGGGACAACGGTCCATGACAGCCATACCTATACCTCATCCACCGCGGATATGAGCCGCTGCCGTAAACCAGATGGCAGCACCTGGAGCGTGATCGACTGCGACCCAACCCAGGGCAGCACCAACAATCCGCCTCTGCCACCCGGAACTTGGACTCCTGGAACTCTGGAGATCCATGTGCTGAATGTGGGACAGGGCGAATCTCAACTCATCATCGGTCCAACTGGCAAGACTCTGTTGATCGGTGTGTATGAGCCCGGCTGGAATACCAATCAAGGCGCTACCTGGGTGGCGAGCGAAATCCGCCGCATCACCGGAGGCGAACACCTGGATTATGTCATGCCTTCCCATTGGCATCTGGATCACATGGGATATGCCGGGTATGGTGGCATCTGGTCGCTGCTCGAGGAACAAGGCATTACAGCCGACGTCTTGATCGACCGGGATGGCGGTACCTGGGTGGATGCCAACAACGATGGCATCTGCGACCCAGATCTGGAGGTCGTCTGGAACAATGCTGGAACCGTCTCAGGCACCGCTCGCAACTGGGTTTGTTGGGCGACTGACCCCAACACCATCGGTGGACAGATCCGCGAACTCGCCCAGATCGATTCCACTACTCAGATCGACCTGGGTCTTTCTGAAGGCTTGACCGTGAAAGTGGTCCAGGTGGATGCGCAAGGCGTGATGCAGGCTGATGGGGTCACCCCGGTGGCTGGCGATCATACTGCAGATCCCCTGCCAACCTCCGAGAACGACTATTCCATCACCCTGTGGTTCAATTGGGGCAAGTTTGACTTCATCGCTGGCGGTGACTCGGACGGTGAGTATGCGGTCAGTTCCTTTGGATATTCCTACAACGATATCGAAAGTGATGTTGCCGAACGCATCGGTCAGGAAGTGGAGGTTATCTGGGTCAATCACCACGGTTCAGGACATTCCACCAATGCCAACTATGTTGGGACACTCAACCCTGTGGCTGCCATCTTCAGCCCGGGTAGCACCAACGGTTACGGACATCCTGATCAGGGCGTAGTCGACCGTCTGTACAACAATGGCACCATGCGTTACTTCACTCAGATGGGCGATCCGAACCGCAACTACTATGACTCGGTGATCGTGGACGGAAATGTAGTGGTCCAAGTCACAGATGGGATCAACTACACCATAAATGGCGATCCATATGTCGCAACAGACCCACTTGGCAGCGTCAACAATCCGCGCACCCCGGATGTGGGCGATGTTGTACTTAACGAATTCCTGCCCAAACCCCAGACCCTATTTACAACGGAGTGGGTCGAACTGTACAACACGACCGATGATTATTTGAACATCAGCAGCATGTGGATCGATGACCTGCTCAATGGCGGCAGCGCCCCCAAGCAGATTCCGGGCAGCACGGTTCTGGCGCCAGGCGGATATTACGTCATGGAAATGAACAATTACCTCAACAACACTGGCGACGATGTCCGCCTGCTGGGAACAGATGGAACCACAGTGCATGATTTCAAGACGTACACCAGCAGCATCGGGTATGATCTCTCCATCTGCCGCCAACCTGATGGCGGAACTTGGGCAGCCAGTTGCACTGGCAGCAAAGGCTCCACGAATCAATAGCGCTCGATCATGATGACTCCACGAAAGGGATAGCCCCTTCCGTGGAGTCTCCCTCAACCTTCATGACCCCATCCTCTTCACTTGTTCAAGCATTTTGCGATCACCCAGTCGGGTTGTGCGGGCAACACGAGCCTGCCCGGATCGTTGACCAAATCCCAGCCATTGAAGCGCGGCTTAGTCTTCTGGCGTTCGGGATTGTAGTGGATGCCGCTCAAGCCAATGCCGACCGCTGGTCTGCACTAGCTGAAGTCCATGAACACTGGCTGTTCGATCCTTCGCAGGCGGCGTATAAAACCTCGCCTCAGATCCAGGAAGGATTGCAATCATTGCGTCTCAAGATTCCCAAACATATAGCCCGGGTTTGGTGGCAGATCTCCCGCGGCGTTCAGGGACGCACAAAAGGTTCCTGGCTCGCGCTTTTTGACGCGAATCAAAGGAATGCTCTCCAATTACAAAAATATCTGCACGACAGTCAGACCACCTTCCCGGTTCTGTCTGGTCCGGTGCTTTCCGTGCGCTGGCTGGATTTGGTGCACCGCGTAGGTGGTGTGGAATTAACAGGCTGGGAGTCGCTGCGCGTGCCGTTGACAAAAGAACTTGAAACGGAGGCACAGTTATTTGAGGTTTCGGAAAAAGAAGTTCATCCCGTGTTTGTCTGTGCGCTGCAGGTCTGGAAGCAGGCATGTCAAAAGGGGAAAGATATCGCCTGTGGACTGACAGATTGTCCGCGCAACTAAACAACAGTTCTTCTTTAAAGAACATCTTATCGGCTGACAGCTCTGTCAGCCGATTTTGATTCAGATGGAGAATTTCATGTTCCTCAATCAACCCATGCCTGCGACAATGAGCAAATTGATTCTTTGACATCCTCACCGCACTGGATACCTTCCATGACATTCATCACTATGCACATCTGTATAAAGTAATACAATTTTTTCAGGCAGTAACCATTTTTCATTTTAAACGACTGATTATAAATAGGAGTTGCCTTGGCCTTTTTGAATATATTTAAGCGCAGTGCCAGAAAGCGCACAACGCTCGCAGAAGGGCATGTCGTCCCTGATGCGGCACGGTGTGTGCAGTGCGGCATCTGCACCTACAACTGTCCCATTGAAATTGATGTACGGGCGCATGTCTGGCGCAGCGAAGCCATCAATCGCAGCGAGTGCCTGACGTGCGGCGAGTGCGTGGCGCGTTGTCCGCGCGGGGTGTTGCGCTTTGAGCGCACCGACCTCTTTGCAGCGGGGGCATCATGAGGCACGTCATCATCGGTTCGGGCGTGGCGGGAATCGCAGCAATAGAATCAATTCTCAGCGTGGAGCGAAGCGCAGAGATCATCATGCTTGGCGACGATCCGCACGGGTTTTATTCCCGCCCTGGGTTGGCGTATTACCTCACAGGCGAAATATCCGATCAAGCCCTGTATCCCAAAACGCGCGAAGATTACAAAAAACTTGGATTCACCTACCGCCAAGCCCGCGTGAAGAAAATCCTGCGCGACGAAACCTCGCTGCAATTGGATGACAATTCGCTTCTGACCTACGACAGGTTGCTGCTTGCTACTGGAGCCTTCGCCACGCCTTTGGCTGTGCCTGGCGCAACCCTGCAAGGCGTTGTGAAGCTCGATCACTTAAATGATGCGCGGATTATTCTCAAACTCGCCAAACGCGGGCGGACTGCGGTTGTGGTCGGGGGCGGCATTACCGCGCTCGAACTTGCCGAAGGGTTACTGGCACGCGGCATGGATGTCCATTATTTGCTGCGGGGTGATCGTTACTGGAGCAATGTACTTGATGAACAGGAATCACGCATTATCGAGGCGCGTTTGCAAGTGGAAGGGATCACCCTGCATTTCCATTCGGAATTGCAAGAGATCATCGGGCGGTCGGGTAAGGTAAATTCCATCCGCCTGAAAAATGGAAAAACACTCAAGTGTGACCTGCTCGCCTACGCCATCGGTATCCAGCCGCGTGTGGAATTGGCGCGTGAGGCGGGCTTGCAAGTGGATCGCGGCATCCTTGTGGACGAATTCATGCAGACGAATGATCCGAATATCTACGCGGCGGGGGATGTTGCTCAAGTATTTGACCCGATCACAGGGCACTCGATCCTCGATAGTTTGTGGGGCGCTGCCCGTGAACAAGGCTGCGCGGCAGGCATGAACATGGTGGGACGCAACACACCCTATGTCAAATCCATACCATTCAATGTCACGCGGCTCGCAGGGTTAACCACCACCATCATCGGCGCAGTCGGGCATGGGCGAGATGATGACCTCGTCGGCATTGCGCGCGGCGACAGCGAGACCTGGCGCGAACTTCCGAATGCCGTGATCGCCCAAAGCGGCTTCGATGTGAACCGTGTACGGATTCTCGTCGGCGAACAAAAATTGATCGGCGCCGTGGTGATGGGCGACCAAACCCTTTCCATTCCGTTGCAAAGAATCATCACACAGCAAGTGGATATTTCTCCCATGCGCGACAGGCTGCTCGCACATGACGCAAAACTATCCGATGTAATTGTGGACTTCTGGACCAAACTGAAATCTTGAAAAAATAAAATTATTGGGAGGCAGGCATGTTAAGAGGCTACACTGAACTCTGGCTTGCATTTTTGGTTTGCGTATTGATCACGGGTGGGTATGGGGCAATGGTTGTATTGAATCAAGGCATCCCCGCTGCCAGCGAACTGTTCGGTCATACCATTGGCATTATCGGTTTTATTCTGATGCTGATGACCGAAACCTTTTACAGTTTGCGCAAACGGGTGCGCTTTTCCGCGTGGGGAAAATTATCCACCTGGCTGAAGTTTCATATTTTCATGGGGCTGGTCGGACCTTATATGGTCTTGCTCCACACCTCATGGAAGTTCAACGGGCTGGCAGGCGCAACCACCCTGCTGACAGCCATCATCGTGGTCAGTGGATTCATTGGGCGTTACATCTTCACCCGCATCCCCCGCACGCTCGATGGCTTGGAGATCGAAGGCACACTTTCACAAGAGGCATTGAAACGCGCGCGACAACTCATGGCATTGTGGCATACAGTTCATATTCCCATTGGCATTGCATTGTTTATTTCTGCATTCGTCCACATCGGCGGGGCGTTGTACTACGCCACTTTTTTAAAGTAGGAGGCGAACATGAACAATAATCGTCTCGGGTGCCTTACGGGTACGGGTCTTATTACTGCGTTTATTACGGTCTTTGTTTTAGTGGGCGTTGCATTTGCGAGCGGCGGGCAAATGTTCAGTTCGGGCGATCTCAACACCCAACAGGGTGAAGAACTGAATGGGGTCACATCCCATGCCCAAATTAAGGAATGCGGCGCGTGTCACGTCCCATTTTTGGGGCAGGAGGAAATGGCAGACCGCTGCATCCAATGTCATACAGAAATTGCGGCGCAAATGCTCACCGTCGCCGAGTTGCATGGCATCATCACGCATCAAAGCCCCGCGCTTGCCTGCCGTGATTGTCATCCCGAGCATCGCGGCAAGACCGCGCCACTCACGGAGTTGGGCAAAAACGAATTTCCGCACAATGCGCTTGGATATTCACTGGAGGGTCATCAACAAAATCTGGATGGACAGCCCTTTGAATGTACCGACTGCCACAAGGATGACATCTCTACCTTCGCCTCTGACTACTGCCTGACCTGCCACCGCGAAGTAGACCTTGCTTACGCCCAGACTCATTTGCTCGAATTTGGCGACGATTGCCTTGTTTGTCATGATGGCATCGACACCTATGGCGACGACTTTGATCACAACCGTTTCAGTTTTCAACTACAGGGAAAACATACAGGGCTTTCCTGTTCACAGTGCCACTTAAATGCACGCAGCATCAGTGATTTGCAGATGACGCTTCAAGATTGCCACTCCTGTCATCGTGAAGATGATGCGCATACAGGCAGTTATGGTACAGAGTGCCAATCCTGCCATTCATCCGAAGGCTGGACACCAGCGACATTCGATCACAATCTCTCCGCCTTCAAACTGGATGGCGCGCATGCGAATGTACAATGCGAGTCCTGTCACAAAAATGGGGTTTACAAAGGCACACCAAAAGAATGTGTTGCCTGCCATGCCGAACCTGCCGAACATCTTGGACAATTCGGCACCGACTGCGCCGCCTGCCATTCGACCAGCGCCTGGGAACCCGCATCTTACAACGGACCTCACACCTTCCCCATGAATCATGAAGGGGCAGGTAGCAAGTGTGCGACCTGCCATCCAAACGGACTAACCACTTACACCTGTTATGGGTGTCATGAACACAACCCATCAAAAATTGCTGAAGAACATCGTGAAGAAGGCATCTCGGATTTTGAAAACTGTGTTGAATGCCATGCAGACGGACGCGAACATGACGATTAATTTCTTTACAAAAGACGCCCTCGCAGGCGCACGCTCGAATGACCTGTCGCAGAGAGGCAAATTTGACAGTGCCAATTCACAGCCAAAAAGGATACGAGAACCATCACCATGACGATAGTGACATGGTTTGGCACGTTGGGTTATTGCGAATACTACGACTATATCTGCCCCTCACCAAATCGCTGCAAGCCGGGCTGTTACTCGCCACAAGGTGGCAGGTTACATGAGCGCGTGATGCCCAGTTTTCAATATTGGGACACTTCTTGGTGTAGCTGGTAGTCTCTTTCTCGCAATCGCAGACAACACTGTGCTCAACATGTAGTGGTATCGCTACATCGTAACCCAAATGGGACGCACAAAACAATTTGACCCTCGCCCTCAGCATCCTCTTCTGGATTTTCACTCACACTCTCGCCTTTAGCTGAAATATACCAAAGATTACATCACAGCCTGCATCCCCACTTTCCCCTCCACGCATAGGCTTGGCATCAAACGCGCCACCTCCGTTTTAAAGCGATCAAAGCGAGCAAACTGAAAGAACCGGGAAGCATGAATTTAAGTGACTATTGTCTATTGAAATTCATATTTGCCCGTTATACAATAAAAAGCACTGGCTAATACTTCAGGTTTGGGGAGTTTG
>JAHDWC010000161.1 GCA_023382575.1 Anaerolineales bacterium | reverse complement strand
TCGTTACATGGAAACCTCCTTCCCTGAAATTGGCAAGGATATTGTGGCGAAGAAAGCCATTTCTGACGACACTCGTGCCGCTTTGACGAAAGCCCTCGATGGCTTCCGCGCGGGCTGGCAAGCCTAGGTCATCCAAAAGGATAAAGGACTAAATTATGGCTTCCGCTCGTGAAATGCGGCTCCGAATTAAGAGCGTAAAGAACATTTCACAGGTCACACGTGCGCTGGAAACAGTGAGCGCCAGCAAGGTCCGCAAGGCAGTTAATGCGGTCATGGCGACGCGTTCCTATGCGACAAAAGCGTGGCAGGTGCTCCGTCACATTGCCGAGCAACCAGGACGCGACTCTCTGCATCCGCTGCTCGTCAAGCGCCCTGAGGTAAAGAATGCCCTGGCTGTGGTCGTCACCGGCGACCGTGGGTTGGCAGGTGCATACAACTCCAATGTGATCCGCTTTACGGCTCAAAAATTCGACCAATACCCCGTTCCCGTGAAATATATCGCGGTCGGACGTAAGGGCAGGGATCTGCTCTATCGTCGCCGCAAAGATGTGATCGCAGAATTCAGCAACCTGCCCGCGGCTCCTTCCTTTGTGGATGTTTCCGCTATTGGGCGTCTTGCCGTGGATGAATACAACAACGGCAACGTGGACGAGGTCTTCCTCGTGTACACCGACTTTGTCAATATGGGTCGGCAGGTGGCAACGGTCAAAAAACTCCTCCCACTCGAACTGGAAGAGGAAGGTTTGGTGCAGGATTTTGGGCACAAGACGACAGGTCCAGCGCCTGCTTATGAATATGAACCTGACCAGCGCGATATTCTGGATGAGATCATTCCGCGCTTCACTGCCTTGCAGGTCTATCAGGCGATTCTCGAGTCGCAGGCGAGCGAACATGCGGCTCGCATGGTCGCGATGCGTAACGCAACCGACAACGCGAAGGAACTCGTCGGTGCGCTGCAACTGGTGTACAACAAAGTTCGTCAACAGACGATCACAAACGATATCTTGGACATTGTCGGCGGCGCAGAAGCGCTGGCCGCGAAATAACTGGAGGAACTCATGGCAAATGCAAATGGCCGTGTCGTACAAATCTTAGGTGGTGTGGTGGACGTTGAATTCCCCAATGGCGATGTTCCCAAACTCTTCGAAGCCATCGAAGTAGTTCGCGAAAATCAGGAACCGCTTATCCTTGAAGTGCAGAAACATCTCGGCGATAGCTGGGTTCGCACAGTGGCGATGGATTCCACTGATGGTCTTCAGCGTGGAGTCGCTGCCCGTTCACTGGGTAACCCCATCACAGTCCCGGTTGGACCCGCGACCCTTGGTCGCATCTTTAACGTGTTGGGCAATCCCATCGACAAAAAAGGCGATATTCAGGCTTCGGCGAAATATCCCATTCACCGTTCCGCGCCTGCCTTCGAAGAACAATCCACCCGTGTGGAAGTCTTTGAAACTGGTATCAAAGTCATTGACTTGATCGCGCCCTTCACCAAGGGTGGTAAGACCGGTATCTTCGGTGGCGCTGGAACTGGCAAAACCGTTATCATCATGGAACTCATCCGCTCGGTGGCTTCGGTTCACCAGGGTAACTCCGTGTTCGCTGGCGTGGGTGAACGCACCCGCGAAGGAACTGGTCTCTATCGCGAAATGATCGAATACGGCGTGATGAAAGACACCGTCATGGTGTATGGTCAGATGAACGAGCCTTCTGGCGTGCGCCTCCGTGTGGCTTTGACCGCGCTCTCAATGGCTGAATACTTCCGCGATCAGGGCAAGGACGTGTTGCTCTTCATCGACAATATCTTCCGTTTCTCCATGTCCGGCTCCGAAGTGTCCGCGCTTCTCGGTCGTATGCCGTCCGCGGTGGGTTACCAGCCGACTCTTGCCACGGAAATGGGTGAGTTGCAGGAACGCATTACCTCCACCCGTACCGGTTCCATCACCTCCATGCAGGCGGTATACGTACCCGCGGATGACTACTCCGATCCCGCACCTGTGGCGACCTTCACCCACTTGGATGCGACCATCGCGCTCGAACGCTCCATCGTGGAAAAGGGTATCTACCCCGCCGTGGATCCGCTCGCTTCGACCTCCCGTATCCTTGATCCCAACATCGTGGGTGAAGAGCACTACCGGACAGCTCGCGAAGTGCAGCGCGTTCTCCAGCGCTATAAGGACTTGCAGGACATCATCGCCATTCTCGGTATCGACGAACTCTCCGAAGACGACAAACTGGTGGTGGGACGCGCCCGCAAGATCGAACGCTTCTTCTCCCAGCCGTTCTTCGTGGCGGAACGCTTCACCGGTATTTCCGGCAAGTACGTTTCCATCAAAGACACTGTCCGCGGCTTCCGCGAGATTCTCGACGGCAAGTGTGATGACCTGCCTGAACAGGCGTTCATGATGGCTGGTACCATCGAAGACGTCCGCGAACGCGCTGAAAAGCTCGCTCAGAGCTAACCAAGTTACGAATTACCAGTGACCAATTGCTTGTAAGTAGGAATTGGTCACTGTGTAAGGATGGATTATGACCATTCGTTGTGAAATCGTCTCCCAAGACCGCACCGTGTTCGCAGGTGATGTGGACATTGTTATGCTTCCCGGCGCGGACGGGGAAATGGGCGTTTTGCCCAAGCACTCGCCAGTGCTCACCACCCTGAAATACGGCTTCGTCCGTGTGAAAAAGGACGGCAAGGAAGAGATCTTTGCCGTGGCTGGCGGCGTGGCCGAAATACAGCCCGACATCGTTACCATTTTGGCCGATGCCGCGGAAAATGTCCAAGAGATCGATGAAGCTCGCGCCGAAGCCGCCCGCAAACGCGCCGAAGAAATTCTGGCACAAGGCGTCCCCGCTGACACTGATTCTTATCTCGCAATGGAAGCAGCCCTCCGCAGATCTAACCTGCGCCTGGATGCCGTCCGCCGTTACCGCAAGGGTGGGGCGCGCATTCCCACCTCGGAGAACTAAAAACACGTGCTATCCATGTTTTCAAAGGACCTGGGCGTAGACCTGGGTACCATGTTCACACGCCTCGCCGACAGCGCCCAGGTGCTGTTGGAGGAACCCACCATTGTCGCCATCGATGTCGATGACCAGAAAATGGTGGCGGCTGGTTTGGAGGCGCGGGATATGTACGGCAAAGTTCCCGAGAGCATCGAAGTAGCGCGTCCGCTTCGGAACGGGGTAATCGCTGACTACGAAATTACGGAAACGCTGTTGGCCTATCTCCTCCAGCGCGTCAGCGGCTCGATGCGCATCTTCCGCCCGCGTGTGATGATCACCGTCCCGTATGGCGTGACCAGCGTCGAGCGTCGCGCCGTCTACGAAGCAGTCATGGAAGCGGGTAGCCGCGAAGCGTACCTCATCCAACAGCCATTGGCGGCTGCCATCGGCATCGACCTGCCCATCAATTCTCCCTCTGGAAATATGATCATCTGTCTTGGCGGCGGTTGTACCGAAGCTGCGGTGATGGCCATGTATGGTATTGTCGCGGCGGATACCCTTCGCGCTGGCGGCATGGATCTGGACGAAGCCATTGTCAACTATGTGCGCCGCAAATATGGCGTGATCATCGGTCAGCAGACCGCCGAACAGCTAAAGGTCCGTATTGGGGCGGCGGTTCCGCAGGATATTGAGAACAGTATGGAAGTGCAGGGACAGGATCAGGTCACAGGCTTGCCGCGTCCGGTCACACTGACCACGGGCGAGATCGTGGAAGCCTTGCAGGAACCGCTGCGGCAGATCGTCGAAACGGGTCGCAAGGTGTTGGAAAAGACCCCGCCTGAGCTGGTCTCGGACATTATCGACCGCGGCGTGGCGCTATGCGGTGGTGGCGCGCTTCTGCGCGGCATCGACAAATTGTTGACCAAGTCGCTGGGTATTCCTGCTTACTTGGTGGATAATCCGCTGACCTGTGTGGTGCAGGGCGCCACCCGGTCTTTCAGTATGTTGAACGTCATCCGCAGGAATTTACCTCAGGTTTAAACGCAAAACGGCTTCCACATGGAAGCCGTTTTTATTTTTGGCATTTAAGGATGGTGGAGATGGCGTGCATATTAGCTTTATCGGGATGATATGCGCTTTTCGAAGCTGAGAGATTTTTAGCAGTTCTACATATTATGTTTGTTCAACGTGACTGATAATATATTTCACCATGTTTTCGGCTACTTCACGATTTTTCCCGCTTAACCTAATACTAAATGCAATTTGACCTGTGTTTCTACGAAATACCACATAGTCATTTTTTATTGTTCGCAAAATAAAAGCAATAGCTGCTAATATTAATAAAGGAATTGCGATAGCCAGATAAACGGATCTGTCAAAGACCTGAAAAAACAATAACATCGCAAATACAGCGCCTACTGAGGTAAAGAACCAACCAACATTTGACCAGTTTGGATCGCCAGACCTTGAATTAATATATTTGGGGCTAATTTCTTTTATGTCCAATTCTTCTTTTTGGTCATGAAATAGGTCTTTATAATAAATAGTAACTCTATTCTCAACGACTTGTATTTTTACTTTCGCAAGACGGGCAGGATAATACTGGGAAATCTCCATAATTAATTTGCCTCCTAAAAACTATTCAAGTAACGCTGGTCACCCAACGGCTTGCAGACAGAACCAGAGAATCATCCCCGAGCGGGATTACGAAAACCATCTAGTCAAAGAAACACGCTTTGTTGAGCGTGCTTAAGTATTACTCAAACGTTTGGACGAGCAAAACCCGACTCTTACAAATAGAACGTCATCCGCTGCAAATGCGTGGATGGGTCAATGTATTGCACCTTCACCTGATTGGGAACATTCAAACTGATCGGCGCATAATTGAGGATGGCACGTACTCCTGCCTGCACCAACTTGTCCGCCACATCCTGCGCAGCAGAAGCCGGCACAGACAGCATGGCGATCTTGATGTCCGCCGTACGGATGCGATCCACCATCACCTCGGTGTCTTCCACCACGAAGTTACCGATCTTCATTCCCACCTTCGATTTGTCATTATCAAAAATAGCCACAACCCGAAAGCCGCGATCCTGGAACCCCTGATAATTTGCCACCGCGTGACCCATGTCACCCGCACCAACTACAACCACATCCCAGATGCGATCTACCTTCAAGATCTCGCGTAATTTATCCAACAGGAACTCAATCGAATAGCCCGTACCCTGCTTGCCAAATTCGCCAAATTGCGAAATATCCTTGCGAATCTGCGCCGCAGAAATGCCCACATGTTCGCCCAACTCCTGCGAAGATGTAGTCTTCAATCCCATATCTGCCATGCGCTGCAAAGCGCGCAGGTAAACAGGCAGACGCCCAACAATAATATCAGGTATCTTTTTTGTATTCATCGGTGCCCTCGCCTTGTGTGATATAAGCGTAACTATACCAAAAAACTGGATTTAGTACAATTCGGTACAAGTACTTCACAAACGAAAATCCAAGCAATTATTGGACAAAAACCGCATCTTTCCTTGATTTTAGCTGACTCAATCCCTGCGGGTCATCGCCCCGCCCATGGTTGCAGCTTCTCCGACTCTGGCGCATCCTTCCACCCGATGACCTTATACACATTGACGGATTGAGTCTTGCCTTTCACCGTCACTGCATCCGCGAACTCCGTCTCGAACTCATCTTTCACTTGCTGATACGTGCTTTCGCTGATCAACACCGGCCAGGCGTACGTCTTGGTCAGGTCTTGCAGACGCGAGGCCAGGTTGACGTTATCCCCGATCACCGTGTAATTGATGCGTTGCTCCGAGCCAAGCAGCCCCACGAAGACCTCACCCGAATTGATTCCAACTCCCATCTCGATCTGAGTGGAGCGTCCCTCCTTGGACCACTGCGCCTGAAGCTCTGCCAAGGCTTTGCGCATATCCATTGCAGCGCGCAGCGCCCGGACGGCATGATCTTCATAATGGACGGGTTCGCCGAAGAAAGCCATGATGGCATCACCTTCGTATTTGTCCACGGTGCCGCCATGTTTATAAATGACCCGCGACATGACCTCCAAATAGGGGTTGAGCAGCGCCACTACATCTTCTGGCGTGAGTTTTTCTGAAAGTGTCGTAAACCCGCGAATATCCGAGAACAAAATGCTGATGTTCGAGCGTTTGTTCAACGAGTTCAAGTCTTGCGTGGCGACCATCTGGTCCACCATTTCAGGGGAGATAAAGCGGCTAAACAGGTTGCGGATGCGCCGCTTTTCGCGCTCCTGCGCCACTGCCTGCTCCAATGTTGGCAGGACAACTCCCAGAAACAGCATGATCTCTGGCGTTGCCACTGGCAAAATGTATCGCTGGCGGATGAAGATGATCAAAGCCGCTACCCAATAGCCTGCCATGGTCAGGATCAGCAAGGTGATCGTCTGGGTGGGACGCTTCGGGAGAGAAATGAAATAGGCAGCCAGACCTGCTGTCAGTGTGATGAGAAGCGTCAACCATCCCGGCGCTATAGTGATGTATTTCCCGTGGATGATGGTATCCACGGTATTGGCGACGATCTCCACGCCGGGGGTCGGGATGGTGGCGGAGAAGGGCGTCGGGTAGGTATCCTGCAAAGTGACAGAGGTTGCGCCGATCAGCACGATCTTGTCACGGAAGGCGTCCGGGTTTGCTTCGAGCGTGATGCCATCGTGGACGTCTGAGGCGGAATACGTCGGGTAGGTTCCGGCGGGTCCGGCATAGTTGACGGTGATCGTCCCACCATTGAGCGGCACAGCCTGATCGTTGAAAAGAAGCGTGGAATTTTCCCGCGTCGGCGCGGAGGTGTTCAAGTACAGCCTGGCGATATCGAACGCCCAGTTGAAATATGACTTGTCCTGATACGAATCGACTGCCACCACGCTGCGGACAATCGCATCTTCATCACGGATGAAGGAGGTGATGCCCATCCCATCCAGTGCCTCGCGATAGGGCGTCAGCGGCAGGACAAGTGACTCGCTCTCGAAACCTTGCCCGCTTTGGCGGACGATCTGCACCACCGTCACCGAAGCAGGGACTTTGCCCAATGCATCGGCGAAAAATTGGTCATTTTCTGCCGCTTCATCCGGCTCGGCAAGGATGACATCCACGCCGACCACTTTGCCGCCGCCCGCATGGATTTGCTCCACGATCTCTGCGAAGTAGGAACGCGGCCACGGCCATTGATAACCCGTCCAGTTGAAGGAGAAATCGTCGATTGCAACGATGACAATCTCTCCGGAAGGCTCCTCTGTTCCACGCAGGCGCATGAACAGGTCGCGCATGGAAAATTCCAGGCTTTCGAGCGGCGTGGTGATACCGGGGAAGAGACCTGTTAATTGGACTAGCAGGAGAATGACTGTTGTCCCTGCCAGCAAAGCCAGGTTGAGGGAGATGCGCTTTTGGGTCATGTCAGTGTCCAGTTTCACTGGCTAACACTCAGGGTTATAGGGGTCAAGTTCACAGTCAACCGGCTCTTCGGTTGGCTCTTCTGTCGGTTGTGGGGGCTCAGGTTCTGGTTCACGCGTCGGGCGTGGAGTGGGATCACCTTGAGGTTTGCTAAAGGTAACAGGCGAAGTGGAACAAATCTCGCTGCCATTCGAGCCGTAAGCGGTCACAAACCAGCTATATTGTCCGCCCGCTGGCAGGACTTCAATGAAGCGTTCCGTGCTGGTGTCAGTTGTCTCGATGATGGCACGATTGCCGTTCTGGTCGATAAAGGTCATGATGTACAACTGTGCGCCAGGCTGTTCCTCCCACTCGAACGTGACACGTCCCTGCTTGGGCAGGCTTTCCCCTGATTGCGGTTGGATGATGTTGAAACAACCACCACCTGTGGTCGTGTCGCTGGGTGCAGAAGATTGAAGGGTCTCTGTCGGGGCAGGGCTTGGGATGGGCGTTCCTGTGGTTGTAGGCTGGGCGAGTGCTGTGATGGTCGCCATCGTCTGCTCGTACAGTTCACGCGCTTCAGGATTGTTATCCAGCCATTCCTGGAATTCCTCAGGTGTCATTGGCTCAACTGTGGGGGCGATCCAATTTCCGGTATCCGGGTCGCGATGGAAGAGCACCACCTTCTCTCCATTTGTGAAGTTCACCGCCCCAGCTGGGTTGCTCGCCGAACAATTCCCCTCCAAACAAGTGACATAAATATCCAACGTCACCGGGTCAACTTCCACCTTCATGTAAGAGCCGCGTACCGACGCCACACCAGACGGCGTTTCCACGTCTGCGCTGCCGCCATTGAGGATGATGAAGATTTTTCCGATTTCCAGCTTGATCTTGGTGGCGAGTCCGCCTTCCACCTCGTCGTTGGAGAGCAGGGTAAACAACGAGGAAGGACCCACTCGAATGATGGTCCCCGATGACAGGTCCAGCCGGACGCGCCCATCATCACCAGTCTGCACCTGCCCGTTGACTTCCAATTGCGAGTCCGAACTGGCGGGTGCAAAAGTTTCCTGCCCAGCCTGTTTCATATCCACTGTGCCCGAAAGTTCACTGAGGACGGCCGAAAGCGGCGAGTTCGGTTCTTCAGATTGACAACCTGCGATCACCAATAAGAACGCAAGTAAAAAAAACGCCAAAGTGGTTTTTCTTTTCATTAGTAAACTCCATTCCTCCGGTCATAACAGCACTGAAACTAAGGACGGGCTTCAACCTTCAAAACATATTCGGTAAAGGCGGCTGCATTGGTTGAAGGGATTGAGAGCCGCAAAACGTACAAAACATTTGGCGTCACGGTCAATTGACTTCTTCCGCCACAGGCGATGACGGATGATTCAACGACATTGTCAGCCTGCCACAATTCTACTAGCAAGCCCTCCGAGGCGCATGATACACCGATTGCAATCCGCGCGCTTGCAGAGGAGAACGCCACCCAATCATCCAAATCACCTGCGGGAGTAGAGACATCTCCCTGCACCTGAAACGCACGCGAACCCGACGAAGCGAGATCGACTTGAGTCAGCGGCGACTCTGCAGAATCTCCATCAGGCTGGGCAATTTGAGCGACGGTCGGCGCCTCGGTCTCGACCGATGGAGCTTCTTCTGTTGCCGCGGCAGTTTGGGCAATCACTGGCAGTGACTCGACGCCTTCTATTTGAAGAAACTCTACGGCGGCCCAGCCAAGCCCATCAGATGACGGGGAGAATAAAAATTGCACCCAGACACTGCCCTCATCCCTGCCTGTGACCCAGACCACATCCTTGGGAACCAGCACTCCGAGTGAATCAAAGTTTGTGCCGGGGCCACTGCGTACATTGATTCCGCTTATGACCAGTCCGCTCGTACCTGTCACCGTAGCGACATCCCGAACCTGGATTTCTTCCATCGATTCGGTGTGCACATACTCCGCGCGGACCCAACCAGAACCAGTCGGCGATTCGGGATAAAGGATTTGAACCCAGGTGCCAGTCGTATCCTTGCCAGTGATCTGAACCTGAGTAAATGCCGGGATGACGCCATAACTTTCGCTGGCGGTGTTCGTCTCCGCGCGGACGTTGATTTGCGTGTTGGTCGTCCCTGCGACGGGTGGAGTGGTGGGAATGGCGGTTGGTGGGAGCGGCGTATGTGTCGCTTGTGGGATCGAAGTAGGCGGCAATGTCGCGGTGACGAATTCCGGCAGGGGCGGCGGGGCATTCTCGGTGGCAACATCCACGCAGCCTGTGCCGACGAGCAATGTCAAAGCGGAAATGATAAGGAACTTGCGAAACACGGGGATAATTGTATCCAAGATTCAGGTCACCAGAAATGATACAAAAGGGGTACGCGAAAAATAAAAAATCCGCCAACCAGGGCGGATTTGGCTAGCACCCCCGCGCAGACTCGAACTGCGCTCTTCGGCTCCGGAGGCCGACGCTCTGTCCACTGAGCTACGGGGGCGGGCGA
>JAHDWC010000160.1 GCA_023382575.1 Anaerolineales bacterium | reverse complement strand
CAAGCAAATCATCCTCCGTCCACGAGCCGGAAGGATGTCGCACATTTAAACTTCGCGCTGTTTGTATGGTGATGCGCGCTTCTTCCTTTTGACGCAAGATCGTTTGAATCTTGGCGCGCAAGATCGCGATCTGGATGGGCATATTTGTGCTGGCAGGGTTGGGGTCTACTTCTGCTGCCTGAGCCAGGTATTTTTGCGCCAGATCGATTTCATTGCGTTCAATATGCAAATGACTAAGCACCCCAAGAGCGATACTCGCTGTTTCGGGTAATTGTCCGCGTTGTGACAATGCCCTTTCTATCACCTGTCGGCACACCTTTTCCGCTTGCCGTAATTGCCCTGCCAGCAAATACCGTTTCGACAGAACGCCTCCAGCCATCAGGGCCACAAACAGATTGTTTTGAGTCTGCGCCTCGTTCAAGAGGTTAATGATCGGTTCATCGGGAGAGTCTTGGAATAGGCTGTAAGCTGGTTTGAGCAGATAGAGTCGATTCAACAAATCCCACCGGGCGTCATATTTATTCCCAGATCGGGTGGGGGGCACAAAGGTATTACCCTGCGCCCAGGTAAGTCGGATCCGCTGAATTTCTGCCAGCACATCCCTTTCGTCTTGTGTTTGAAGCGTAGACGGTTTACTGGAAATATTCCTTTCCATGTATGTAATGAATTTTTCGATCTTCTTCTGTGACATGGCATTATTCGCCAGCCGCATATAGACGAAGAGCAGGTTCTTATGTTTCTGAAATACGCTTTCAGGCAGGTCTTGCAACCAGCGTAACAGACGCGAATCTTCTCCAAACTGCTCAAGTTCACGCAGTGCCATCTCTTCGATCAAAGTCGCTGCCTCCTCCCACGCCTCGATGGACAGCAAATGATAGATGGCATCTGCTGGAGCGTATTGCTCGCGATACCATTGCGCCGCGCGTTGATGGAAGGCTGCTATTTCTTCAGGATAGCAACGGGCGTGCAACTGACTGTACAGCATCTCTGCAAATAGATCGTGATACCGATACCACCCCTGTTCTTTAAGACGGATAATAAAGAGATTTTCTTGCCACAAGTATTCAAGCACTTCGTCGCCGTCTGTCCGTCCGGTAACTGCATTGCACAGACTTCCCGTCAGATTTTTGAGAATCGCAGTTTGTAATAAAAATGATTGGATTTCCGGGCTGGAGCGTTGAAGGACAGTCTCCATGAAATATTCACGCATATAAATATGCGCGCCACTAAAGGTGTCGATGAATTGTCTCTGATCTCCCTGTTTGCCTAACGCCAAAGCGGTCAGAGTTAACCCGGCCGCCCAGCCCTCAGTATGCCGGACAAGTTTTTCAAGATCATCATGAGCTAAGGGAGGGTCTTGAGGATATTGCTGCAGGTAATTCACGCCTTCCGATGTTGTGAAGCGCAGGTCATTGACGTCCAATTCGGTCAATAATCCCTGGGCGCGTAAATGTCCCAGTGAAAGCGGCGGACGGGTATGTCCTGAAATGGCTAAATATAGATTCGCAGGGAAGTGGGTAAGCCAAATTTGAATGGCATCGTAAATGACGGTGTGATTGATGCGATGAAAGTCATCCAGGACGAGGCCGAGGGTTGGAAATAAGGCTTGAGCTTCGAGAATGTCATTGGTCAGATGTTGAGCCGCCTCTGCCGCTTGGACTGTTGGGACGGAGCTGATATAGGCAGTCAGATTCTTCCCAAAATCCTGATGTATGGTTTGGAATGCGGTCACAACTGAATATAAAAAGCGGGCTGGGTTATTATCATGTTCATCCAACGTCAGCCAGGCGACTGGGTGCCCACAGGTCTGTTTCCAATCATTCAGGAGGGTGCTTTTTCCAAATCCGCTGGGTGCATAGATGAGCGTGAGTGGAGTATTGATTTTTTGATTTAGGCGCGGACGAGAAACGAGTTGACGTGGCAGGACAGGTACTGTGATCTTTGTAATGGGAAGGAAAGAAGTATCGATACGGGCAGTAAACAGATAGGGGTCGTTGAGGGCGGAAGCGGGAACAGGTGCTGTCTGTTCGGGCGCAGACTCGCCCATCAATTCCATGTTGGTTTGTTGCAATCGTTCAAACGTGAGTTCTTCTGTTTTACCTAAATACACTTTAAACAGTTTTCCATCCCTGCGCCTATAAGCGTACCAATAGGATTTGTTACGGCGTAATTCACATTGCGCCATAAATCCCCCATTTGGGTACTTAAACGAAAACTTCTTTGCCGTTGCAAGCCACTCAAACCACAGGGAGGAGCCCACCGCAATGGGTTCATCACTTGTTAACAAGAAGCCATCCTTGATAATGGCTTTTTCATGGTCTGGCATGGAGGACTCCCAAGAAAAAAAGTTACCCAACAAGGCTGATTATAACCGTTGGGTAACTTTTTTTGTAATTCGGATCCCCCAATGTGATTTTTGAACGCAATTTTCGTTACATTTTTATTCTTTAAAATCATCCGAAATCCCGATTAATTTGTTGCCATTTTTGTTCTATCCTTAGGCTGTATGAGGTAGATTTCAAACACATGATTACTGTGTTTGATTTGAATGAAGGTTAGGTTGATATTCTAACCCGGATGTCCATTATTGGAATGCGTTGCACTTCAGAAGGAAGTAACCATGCACACAAGCCTCAAACCATGTTCGCATCACTCCCGACCCGATTTGTTAATTGGTAATTTAATATTGTTTATCTGTTGTGCAGGTTGTTAATAAACGGTTGCATATCGAGATATCATGACCACGTTTTCATCTCCGATTTCCTCTTACATGATGGGGCAGAAGATGAATGTTGTGGATTTTGTTAAGCCTTCTCTCTCGGTTTTGAGCGGAGGCATTTTTATTTTTTTAAGCCGACCTTTCAATAAAAAATACATCAAAGCTTTTATGGAGCAGTAGAAGCATCTACTGTCTTTTGCTTAGGTGTGTGTAATGCGGTCATCCGCTAAGAGATCGTAAAGGAGGTGGCGCTCGTCCCAATAGGTTCTGTGTATGAAAGATTGATCTGTTATTTCAAATTTCTAATCTGAGGAGAAAACTCACCATGAAGAAACTCGCGGTTGTTCTTTCTTTGTTGGTCATCGCATCGATGATCCTCACAGCTTGTGCTCCGGCGGCGACCGAAGCCCCGGCTGCAACCGAAGCTCCAGCAGAAACTGAAGCTCCGGCGGAGACTGAGGCGGCGACCGAAGAAGCGACTTCTGACGAACCTGCTGATCCCAATGCGCTTCCGCGCAATGAGACCCTTTACTTTAACGGACAGCAGTGGGGTCCAGTTGTCGGTTGGAATCCCTATTCCAACAGCAACAATAACCCAACAGGACAATGCCCGCGTGATCATGTTCGAAACCCCCTATCTGTACAACATGCTCGATGGACAGATGTATCCCTTCCTCGCGGATGGCGATTTTGAATGGAATGCCGACCGCACTGAGATCACCTTCAAGATCAAATCTGCTGCCAAGTGGAATGATGGCACTCCCGTGACCGCTGAAGATGTTGCTTATACCTGGGCGACCCATGTTAAGTACAACACTCCTACCGGTTCAGCCAACACTCCATACATTGAAAACATCGAAGCTGTCGATGCACAGACTGTTGTAATCAAGGCGAAACTCGGTGAAGATGGAAAAGCTGTTAACCCGCTGCTCGTGGAAGCTTACCTGAGCACGAACTATGTCATCCAGAAGGCTTGGACGGAAGTCCTCGAAGAACGCGTCGCTGGTGATCCCACTGCGCTTCTCGCGGATCCCGCGGAAGATGTGGCCTACTCTGGTGCTTATGGCAAGTACTTCGCTGACGACACCAAGGTCGTTTATATTCGCAATGAAGAATACTGGGGTCAGGATGCTTCCATGTGGGGCAAGCTGCCCGCTCCGAAGTATTTGGCGCATGTGATCTTCAAAGACAACGCTGCCGGTACCACCGCCCTCCAGGCTGGTGAAGTGGATGTATCACAGCAGTTCAACTCCAATGTTCAGGACTTCTGGCTTGAACAGGGTCTGCCCATCTCCACCTATCTGCCCGAGGCTCCTTATGGCATCGGCGCCAGCCTCCCGACCGCTTTCTTCAACCTGAATTCCCCCGGTCTGGATCAGGCCGCTGTCCGCAAAGCGATTGCGATTGCAGTCGACTATCCTACCATCATCGCCAACGCGATGACCAATCAGTCTGCCACCTTTGACCAGGTTCCGCGCTCTCTCATGAACCCGACTGATGGTGAACAAGCTCTGTACGATCATGATGCTGTTGCAGATCTGCAGTGGGCTGGTAACGATATCGAAGGCGCCAAGGCGCTGCTCGATGAAGCTGGCGTCGTCGACAGTGATGGTGATGGCTGGCGTGAATACAATGGCGAAAAGCTCAGCTACGTCGCCACTTGTCCGAATGGTTGGTCTGACTGGCAAGCTGCGATCGAAGTGGTCGCTGCCGCTGGTAAAGAAATCGGCATCGAAATTACGACCAACTATCCTGAATGGTCTGTGTATCAGACCGTCGTGACCAAATCTGATGCGCCGCTTCCTGAAGAAGGCTATGACATCTTCATGATGTGGAGTGATGGTGCTGGTCCGACACAGCCTTGGGGTCGTATCCGCAAGCTGCTCAGCTCCGAGTTCATTGGCATGCCGAGCAACTGGAACGGTAACTGGGGTCAGTACTCCAACCCGGATGCGGACGCTTTGATCAACGCGATCCCTGCTGAGACCGATGAAGCCAAGCTGAAGGAAATGTACACCGAACTGGTCAATATCTACCTGACCGAAGTTCCTTCCTTCACCCTGATGTACCGCCCGCAGTCGTTCCACACTGTGAACGAGAGCGTTTGGACCAACTTCCCGCATGCGGATGATGGCACCAACCCGCCCGTTCCGCCGCTGGACCTCACTGATGGTTGGAGCATCGCTGGTCTCTATAACCTGACACTGGTCAACCCGTAATACGTTGAATGATTAAGAACAGCCATGTTCCATCTTTTGTGGGGCATGGCTGTTCTTGTACTCACAGAGAACGTCTTTATCTTGGATTTCTATGCAATTTCTGTTTAGTGGAGGTGCGCTTTGAAAAGCTACCTAAAATATTTTCTCAATAAATTTGGGTGGTTCGCCATTACGTTTGTGTTTGCTTTCTTGCTGAATTTCATCCTGCCGCGCTTGATGCCAGGTGACCCTGTGGCTGCGATTGTGGCACGGTTTGCCCAAGGGATGAGCAATACGTCTGGCGTTCAGGCAATTTATGAACAATATACAGAACTATTTGGCACAGATAAGCCTCTACTTGAACAGTTTTTCATCTACGTGAGAAACGTAGTGCGTGGCGATTTTGGCTTTTCATTTAGCCAATATCCGAGGACGGTAGCCGATGTCATCAGAACCTCCATCTGGTGGACAATCGCGCTTCAATTCCCCGCCATTATTGTAGGCTGGATAATAGGCAACACACTGGGTGCGCTGGCGGCGTACCTAAAAGGGGGCTTCGACAAAATTCTTATGCCAGTCAGTATTTTTGTCAGTAATTTCCCGGCATTTGGCATGGCAATCATTCTTATGGTCATTTTTGGCGTCAACTTAAAATGGTTCCCAACATCGGGAGGCTATGGGTTTGACCTGATACCCAATTTCAGTTGGGACTTTATTAAGTCCGTGATCATCCATTACCAATTGCCCTTCTGGTCCATCGTGATCATTGCGATTGGCGGACAGGCAATTGGTATGCGCTCCATGTCCATTTATGAACTGAATGCAGATTATGTGAAGTACAGTCGCTTTATGGGAATCAAAGACAGCAAGATCGTTGGCTATGTCTTCCGAAATGCCATGCTCCCGCAGGTGACGGGTCTGGCGTTGTCGGTTGGGACCATGGTCGGCGGCGCTCTGGTGGCGGAAATCGTCTTTAGTTATCCCGGGCTTGGGACTACGCTGTTGAGAGCAGTCTTGGGACAGGATTACCCGCTGATCTCAGCCTCTACGTTGATTATTACGGTGATGGTATTGCTTGCAAACTTCATCATCGAAATTTTATACGGTTTTATCGACCCGCGAATTAAAGCGGCCCAGTCGGATTAAGTGGAGACACCGCTATGAAACATACAATTCAACAGGTCTTTCGTTCCGGCAAATTTGTTCTTGGCTTCTCCATTTTCTCGGCGATCTTACTGATCGTGATCTTTTACCCGATGTTTGTCAAGGATTCTCCCCTGGCTATTCTGGGACAGGGAACCTTCTTCCCGCCTGGCATCTACGTGAACGTCTATGACAGCATGAGTTCCACCGCATATACGCTTAATCTTCCCGATGCGGCTGCGAAACGGGTTGCCAACAAACTAAGTGAGGAAGATCGCCTCTCTATAAAGGAATGGCTTGTGGCTGCCGGTATTCCCGAAAGTGAAATTGACACTACTGATACGGCTAAACTCTTGGGACAATGGTCCGCCAATTTCGACCCCAAGAAGAGCATTCCCGGCATGACCAACGCGAGGCGAAATTACTTCATCCGCCTCAACACTTCACTCAAGGGTCTTCTTTCTACAGAAGGGGCAACGATCTCACAAACCAACCCTGAGACGAATGAACTCGAGCAGGTGGATACCGTCAATCAAAAAGACTACGTCAACGTTGGAGAAGTTGCGAATACTCGCATTCTCTTGCTTGGCACCGACAACTTTGGAAGAGATATATTGACCGAACTCGTCGCCGCAACACGGGTCTCTTTACAGATCGGTTTTGTGGCTGGGCTCATTGCAACACTGATTGGCTTAACCCTTGGCTTGTTGGCAGGATATATCGGCGGGTTGATAGATGACATCATCATGTTTGTCACAAACCTCTTTACCGTCATCCCCACCTTTGTTTTGCTGATCCTGATTTCATTCAGCATCGGTCAGGAACAACGAGGCGCGTTCACCATCGCAGTCGTGATCGGGTTGACCTCTTGGGTATGGACAGCCAGAGCCGTTCGCTCACAGGTCATCTCCCTGCGGAACCGCGACCATGTGAACCTTTCAAAACTTTCAGGACATTCCATTGTCCACATCATCCTCAACGACATTTTGCCGTATATCGCCTCTTACGTGATTATGGCTTTGATCCTGCAGATTTCATCCGGGATCTTGGCGGAAGCGGGTCTATCCATCCTCGGGCTTGGTCCTCGAACCACAGAAGTCCCCACCCTGGGGTTGATGATGAACTGGGCAATGATCTATCAGGCGCACATCCTCGGAAATTGGTGGGCGTATCTGCCTGTTCTTGTCACCATTGCACTCATTACCTTCTCGATGAACTTGATGAATACTGGCTTGGATCAAGTATTCAACCCCGCATTGAGAGACTAGGAGATCAACATGGCACACACAATGTTAGAGGTTAGAGAACTGTCAACGAAATATGTCACCCGTTTTCGGGAGGATGTGTATGCGGTTGATCGGGTCTCACTAAAGGTTGAAGAGGGGCGGTCGCTTGGAATTGCTGGCGAATCTGGTTGTGGAAAGTCGACCCTGGCACTCAGTCTGATGGGCTATTACTTCCCGCCTTTGCACTATATGAATGGCGAGATCGTCATCAATGGGAAAAATATCTCCGGCATGAAGCCCGATGATGTGCGCAAGTCGATCTTGGGAAAGGAAATCGCCTACATCCCGCAAGCGGCGATGAACGCCCTGAACCCCACCCGCAAGATCATCAACTTTATCGAAGATGTCATTTTGGAACATGAAATGTATGTCACCAAAAAGGATATCTATGACCGGGCTAAAAAATTATTTGAAACGCTCGGACTCCCCGCCGAAGTTTTGCAGAAATACCCGGTTGAACTTTCCGGAGGAATGAAGCAACGTACTGTGATCGCTGTTTCGGTTTTGCTTCTTCCAAAAGTTTTGATCGCGGATGAACCATCTTCAGCGCTTGACGTCACATCACAAAAGATGGTCATCAAGATGCTCAAACAATTGATGGAAGCTGGTTTTATCAGCTCGATGATCTTCATCACTCATGAACTTCCGCTTCTTTATAACGTTGTGGATGACATTATGGTTATGTATGCGGGACAGATCGTCGAGAAAGCACCATCACACTCAGCCGTGTTCGATCCGCTTCATCCTTACTCAAAAGGTCTGATGGGTTCGATCATCGTGCCTGAAAAAGGTTTGCGAGATGTCAAACTGACCGCCATTCCCGGCGTGCCCCCCAACCTGAAGAATCCGCCCATGGGATGTCGTTTTGCCGAACGCTGCAAGTTTGTTCGCCCCGAATGTCGGGTGTCTAGTGTTTCGTTGCGTGAGGCGAGTGACGGACGTGTTTATCGTTGCATCATCCCTGAAGCCGAATTACGAGAGGCATATGCCCGTGAGGAGCATAAAAATGACAAGTGAGAAAAAAATCTACCTGAGCGCCAAAGGCATCACTAAAACATTTGGTTTTGGACGTCAGAAAACGGTTGCAGTTGACAATGTGGACCTCGACCTTTATGAAGGCGAAGTAGTCTCCATTGTAGGAGAATCGGGCAGCGGCAAGACCACCCTTTCCAAAGTCTTGCTGGGATTGATCAACCAGACGTCGGGCGATGTCTACTTTCAAGGTGTGAAGCGTGACATCAGCACACAGGCAAAGAAACAGGAATATTGGAAGAACATTCAGGCGATCTTCCAGGACCCATTCTCTTCGTATAACATCTTCAACAAAATCGACTCAGTCTTGCTCGATTGCATCAACATGCGCGGCGGGCGTTATCTGCCTCGCGAAAAGAAAATCGAGATGATGACGGAGGCGTGCAGCTTTGTCAATCTCAAGTTCGAAGAATTGACCAATAAATATCCCTTCGAACTCTCCGGCGGACAAATGCAGCGCCTCATGATCGCTCGCATCTTTTTGCTCAAACCAAAGATTCTTCTCGCCGACGAACCCACCTCGATGATCGATGCGTGTTCCCGCGCCACCATTTTGGATGAGCTGATGCACCTCCGCAAAGAAACCGGGATGACGGTCATCTTCATCACTCATGATATTGGTTTGGCATATTACGTTTCAGACAGTGTCTACATCATGGAAAAAGGCAGGTTTGTAGAAAGCGGCTCAGCCGATGGTGTGATCCTGACCCCGCACCATCCCTACACTCGACGCCTCATCAATGATGTGCCGAAGATCTATGAAGAATGGGATCTCTCAACCGTCTAGTGGAGGCTGAGCGCGGAAAGACGAATCGCCTTCTGGGGTATCCGGCAGATGCCCGTCTGTTGATTATCAATGCAGACGATCTTGGGATGTGCCATTCGGTCAACACAGCCATCTTCAATGCACTGCAAAATGGGATCGTCTGCTCTGCGACACTGATGGTCCCATGTCCGTGGGCATTACATGCCATGCAGTTTCTTGCCGCTCACCCGGAAATTCCATTTGGAATTCACCTTACCATGATTTCCGACTGGGCGAATTACCGCTGGGGACCTGTAACTCCAAAGGAGATGGTTCCGTCTCTGATCGAAGGAACGGGATATTTCCATAACTTCGAAGGTATGCAGGAATTTTTAGTGCAGGTGGATTTGTCGGAACTTGAAATGGAATTCAGGTCACAGATCGAAGCGGTATTTTCTGCCGGACTCCAGCCCACTCATCTCGACTGGCATTCTCTGCGCATCAAGGATCGGACGGATATTTCAGATGTCATGCTGAAGCTGGCAAGAGAATATGGGCTGGCGCTTCGTGTCGCCGGGGAAAAACAGATCAAAAAAGTGCATGATCTGGATTTGCCCGCCAACGATCATGATTTTTTGGATAGTTATCTCATTGACTCAAACGAAAAGACAGCGCGCTATATCGAACTTCTGCGTGGATTGCCGGTTGGGTTAAATGAGTGGGCGGTCCATCCTGGGTTGGAAAATGCTGAACTATTGACGATCGACCCGGGCGGCGCCCATATCCGCCAGACCGATTTCGATTTTTTGATGTCGCAACAGGCAAAAGATGTCATTGAGGAAGAAGGGATTACTCTTCTCGACTATC
>JAHDWC010000159.1 GCA_023382575.1 Anaerolineales bacterium | reverse complement strand
TCACATTTCAGGTGGAAAGGTGCTTGGCGTCCAAACATCCAAGGGCACGTTCTCCGCTCCTATTGTCATCAACGCTGCGGGAGCTTGGGCAGGCAAGGTCAGTGATTTGTTTGGTTATCATATCCCACTCGATACGTGGACGCACGATGTCGTTCACGTCCGCCGACCGGTTCATATCAAAGACCATCTCACCGTCATCGACAGTTCGTTGGGCATGTACTTCCGCCCTGATTCGGGGGATCTGACTCTCGTGGCGCTCGAAGATGACAGTCGCCTTGGCGAAGCGCCCGACGCCGACCGCCATTACGTTGCCAAAGATTTCGTCGAGCGCGCCATCGACCGTATCTGTCAGCGCATCCCGGATATGGAACAAGGCTCGCTGCATTCCTCCCATGTTGGCAGAGATGGATTAACTCCCGATCAGCGCGCCATCATCGGTCAAGCCGGACCCGAGGGTTATTACCTCGTCACAGGGTTCAGCGGCACTGGTTTCAAGATCTCCCCCGCTGTGGGGCTGTGCGTCAGCGAACTCATCGTGGACGGCAAAGCAAAGACAGTGGACACTTCCTGTTTCGACCCCGCCCGCTTCGAGCGCGGCGAGATGCTTCAAGGTGAAAACAGCTACGGTTTCATCTGGCGGGACTCACTACCCTAGAAAGAACTCATTTCATGAAAATTTTCAAACAACATCCACTGATTGGCCTCCTGTTCCTTATGCTGGCGGCGACGGTTCTATCCGCCTGCACCAGCACCACTACAGGGTTGAATCCGCTCGCTGGTGCAGCAGGTGAAGGGGTCACGCCTGAAGCGACTACCCAGGCAACGGAACCCGTGGACGTGGCGCCGACTGCCACGCCCATCCCAGCGCCGACGGGACACATCGTCTTCGTTTCCAGCCGCGACGGGCAAATGGAACTTTACATGACCACGCCCGACGGCTTGGAGATCGTCCGCCTGACAGCCAACGCCTCCGAAGACATCACCCCGCGCCTCTCGCCAGATGGCACGCGCATCGCCTTCACCTCGACAGTGGATAACAACACCGACATCTACGTGCTCGACATCGCCTCCGGCAATGTCACCCGCATTACCAATGCCCCCGAAAAAGACTCGGCTCCCTCGTGGTCGCCAGATGGGCAGTGGCTCGCGTTCGAATCGTTCCGCGACGATAATTTCGAGATCTACATCGCCAGCGCCGACGGAGCCAATCAAATTCGTTTGACCAACGATCCCTCCGCCGACAGCACCCCGGTTTGGTCGCCAGTCGCCAACGAGATCATCTTTGTGACTGGGCGCTTCGGCAACTCCGACTTGATGCGCGTCGACACCAACGGGTCGCTTTCCACGCTGACAACGAATCCCAACCCCGATAACTCCCCAGTCTGGTCACCCGATGGAAGTTTCATCGCCTTCCAAAGTTTCGCCGATGACCTCTCCAATTTGTGCATCGTCGGGCGCGACGGACTCAATCAACGCTGCCTCACGTCCCTCCCGGAAAAATATGCCATCCCGTCCTGGTCACCGAATGGAAGTCAGCTTGCCGCCACCCTTCAGCACAGCACCGGACGCAGCATTCATCTCTTCAATGTCGTGGACGGTTCGCTACAGGAGTTATCGGCTCCCGGCATCAATCCACATGGCACTGTCACCTGGTCATCCGATGGATTGCGAATGGCATTTCAAGCAGAGACAAATGGTGACATGGAACTTGTCTCCCTCCTCCTCCTTACCAATGAATTCACACAGATCACATGGAGTCCCGGCTACGATGGGGAACCCATCTGGATGGAACAGTAACCAAAGCGGCTGACGAATTTTCGTCAGCCACTTTTTATTTTGATGGACAACATTTCAATTCAAGTATAATGGGCGCATGCTTCCAGAGTCGCCGCTTGCCACGATTGAAAGTCGATTAAGATATTTGCTGCCTGCGGAGTTGTACGTCTCGATGTGGGGGAATCCGTCTGTGGATATTATGATCGACGTCCACAAACATTTGCGGACCCTGCAACGCATCCTCCACGACTATACCTCAAGACAAATCGACGCCGCCAAGTTAAGACCGGGTGAAGTGAAGACCGAGTGGCAATACGGCACAATGATGTTCACCGACCTGGCTGGTTTCACCAAGCTCATGGAAGCGAATGCCTCCAAGGGGCGCGAAGGCGCAGAAAACCTCACCCGTCAATTGACCCGCTACTTCTCGGCGATGATCTCCACCATCAGCAAGTCGGGAGGCGAGTTAGTCGAGTTTACTGGCGATGCGCTGTTGGTCGTCTTCCCCAAAACAGATCGAAACGACGATACATTGCGAGCGGTACGCGCAGCTCTACGCATGCAACGAGCGATGAAGGATTTTGCAGAGATCCAAACCCCGTCTGGCATTGTCAATTTGAAAATGCGCATCGGGATTCACAGCGGGCGCTTCCTCACTGCGGATATTGGTACGCCGCGCCGCATGGAGCACGTCTTGCTTGGCAAGGATGTACAGCAAGCCAAGCTGACGGAAAGCCGCGGACGCAACGAACGCGTCAATCTTTCCGAGCGGGCATATGAACAAGTGAAAGACCTCTTCCGTTTTGAACCGGGAGAAGAACCCGGCTATTACTTCGTTGTGGATGATCTGGATGAGGACCAGTTGGGGGAGTATGAGATCACACCCCTGCGACGTCGCATGGCCAGCAGTGTCGTTTTGGAACGCGATAAGAACTCGATCTTGAAACAGATCGTCACCCTGTTGGACGCCATCGAACCCATTGCCAGCTTCATCCCAGACCCGGTACTTTCTCTGCTCATCGAAAGCGCCGCGGATCGTCGCATCCCGCCGGATTTCCCGTCGCCAACGATCATGTTCGTCAATTTCATCGGCTTGCCAGAATCCGCGGACCGCGCTTTGCCGGGCGAAGAACGCAAATTGGCTTTGAATTTCTCGCGTGCCTTTTCGCTGATCAACGCCGCAGTGGAAGCGCGCGGCGGCGTGCTAAAAAAGGTCACGTATCACCTTTCCGGCTCGGATATTGTCATCTATTTTGGCGTGCCAAACGCTCACACCAACGATGAGATGCGAGCCGCTTCAGCAGCCGTCGCCATCCGTGACATCATTCAAAATTTGAAAGCGCCGACCATCGGCAATATCCAACCGGAGATTTATTGTCAGATCGGAATCAACACAGGTCCCACCTTCGTGGCAGAGATCGGCGAGCCGCGCGGACGCCGCGAATATAACGTGCTCGGAGATACCGTCAACACCACGGCGCGTCTGATGAACTTCGCAAAAAAGAATCAGATCATCGTTTCGGAAAAGATTCGCAAAGCCATCGAATCAAAATATGAATGTCAACCGCTGGGCGAGATCTCACTCAAGGGGAAAAGTCAGCCCATGCCACTTTTTGAGTTGATCGGGCGAAAGCCCAAGGAATAAAAAAGAGACGCCGCATTGAATGCGGCGTCTCTTTTATGAGTCTTTTGGTTTGTTCTTCAATCGCGCATCCAACGCGGACCAGATACCGGCCGCCAGCTTGCTGCCTTCCTTGCGGCGCAAATTCACTTTGTAAATGGCCTTCTCCCCTTCCCCGATGCGAATAAGCCAAAATTGTTGGGTCAACGACGAAAGCGCTTCATCCAGATCGCTACGCGAGAGACGTTCCGCTTCGGGCATTCCATCCATCACTTCACACAGGCGCGGATAACTCAACTGCAATTCACGCAGCATCAAACGCATGATCTTCCGCAGAGATGGCGGCAAGCCAGCGAGGTCGAGAGGAGAGATGCCGCCTTCCTTTTGTTTGTCTTTTATTTCCTTGTCCAGTCGATCAAAGACTCCGGGCATGGTGACCTCGCTCTCAGTACAACTCGGGCATGCTGATAGGCTCAGGCTGCGGCTCACATTCGCCGCACCAGATTACATTCGCAACTGCCAATCCCTTGGGCGTGTTGTTCGCGCCCACAAACATGGTGATGAACGTGGACATGGTCGCGGCATGATCTTTGCACACGAACCGACCACAAAAAGCGCAAGATGCGCGCGCGTCCTCTTCACAATGCCAGCATTTCATACGTCAGCTCCTACTTTGCCGCGAGGACAAAATCCACCACGCCGCGCAGCGACTTGGACCATTCATGGTCGGGATACCGCAGGGAAAACAAATCTTTGCTGGCATTTTCCGCCATGTCGAAGGAAAGTGGCAGGACCCCCGTCACAGTCGCTTCGAACTGCGCCTCGATATCTTTCTTGATGACGGAAAAATCATACTTGGGCAAAGCCTTATTGACCAGCAAAAACAAATTGGGCACATCGAGGCTGCGGGCAATATCCACAGTCACAGACGTTCCCTGCAAATCCTGGTTATCGGGGCGGAGAATGATGATGAGGACATCTGACGTGGCGATGGAGAGCAAGGTCTCCTCGTTCAGGCCGGGATGCGTATCGATGAAAAGATAATCAAGATCAAACTCGGTGATGGTAGTCTGCAAGCCTTCATTGAGCAAATTGAAGTCAATACCTTCGCGCAGGATCTGGCTGATCTCTCCACCTTTGATGCTGGATGGGAATAGGAAGAGATTACTCCCTACCAATTTTGCGCGTCCTTCTCCCTCGCCGGGGTGATCTCCCACCGAGAAGCCGATTTCTCTGATGGTGGCTTTGCCATGCAAAAAATCGTTCATGGTCTTGCCCATTTTGTTTTCGTCCAAGCCAAACAACACGTGAATGCCCGGTGACTGGATATCCGTATCCACCACACCGACACGTTTTCCCGTCATGGCAACCTGTGCCGCCAAATTAGCTGTGACATTAGACTTGCCCGTCCCACCGCGGAACGAATGGATCGAAACGATTTTTCCTTTCATCAATGCCTCCGTGTAGTTTATCCCTGCGCGCGCCGTTCGCGGAGCGCCTTCGCCTGCGCTTTCAGTTGCGCATAAAACTCCGTACCAGTGATCTCTTCAAATTCACGTTTGCGGCGCTCCTGATCGATTTCGAACGTCAATCTTTCCAATTCCTGTTTCAAGCCTTCTTCGCGTGCCTTGACCTTTCGCACCATCGAATAAAATGCCGAGAGCAATTGCGCCGCCTTATCATCATCAGACCCGGCGCGATTCAACATGGGTTGGGTATTTTCCAAAAACGAGTAATCGCCTTCCGCAGTTTTCTGCGACCAATCGATCACCTTCTCGATATACGTTGTGGAAAAACGCAAGCGATTGGAATATCCCTTCAAAATGCCCAGAGTTACATCGGTGCGTTCGGTCAGCAATTCAAGGAAAACATCCTTGCTTAACTCCAACGCCTCAACTTCTTCCAACGCGACTGCTCCCGCCGAACGCGGACGCTGGTCGATCAATGACATCTCGCCTACTGTCTCACCGGGTTGCACCTTGTTGATGATGATCTCATCGCCCTTTGCATCCTGTGTGACGATCTTCAAATTTCCATCGAGGATCACAAAAAACGAATCCGCCGCATCACCCTTACGCATGACGGACTCGCCTTCCGCATAACGCCGAACTGTCCCCTCGGCAGCCACGGCTTGCAGCGCGTCATCCGATAATTCTTTGAAAAAGTCAGTTTCCCTAAGTTGTTTTAGGATGTCTCCGCTCATGCCTCGTCCTTCTTTACGGATTTTTCCTTGATCCGTTCTGTTGCCCGGTCAAAGAGACCGCCTCCCTTTTGACCCGTACTTGTTTCTGCAATACGGGCATCGATCTTCGCCCAAACCTGAAAACTCTGATCGAGATACACTGTCCGCACAAACATCATGTGATAGGTGCCAATCTGACGCCGCAAAGCTTCCATGTCGGTGCCAAGTTTTTTGATGATGTCTTCGAGTTCCCGTTTTTTGGTTGGGCTGGGAGTACTTTCTACTAATTTGCGTTTAATACCGATCTCGATCTGGGTGTAGAGCATTTCACGCACAAGATGTACTTTCTCGTCCCCAAATTTTTCTTGAAACGGCTTGATCAACGTATCGACCACTTTGTCGATGCTGGTCACTGCGCGGGTTTCCTGCTGCGAGACGCGATCTTCCGCGCCGAGTTGACTCACCCATTCCCTTTGCGTGCTCATCCCCCGTCGGATGATGTACCAAATCAACACAGCCCCTACCACACCATAAGCAATCGCGATAAAGATCAACACCCCGCTGCTGACCATATTATTGAAAACAAGATGAAAAGCAATCGCGATCAAATATCCGCCCAAAACGATCCAAATGCTTCGGCTTTTAACTTTTTCTCCGCGATGATACGCCAACGCTGTACCGATCAGACCACTGCCTGTGGCATGCATTAAATTAGTGGAAAACACGCGCAAAATAGCGACCAGAAGGGCACTGTTCACAAACCGATCATCTGTCACATATTGAATATTTTCAATAACGGCAAACCCAATGCCTGCCCCAAAGCCATACAACGCGCCATCGACCACATAATTAAAGTCTGCGCGCGAAACCAAATAGAGCAAGATCAACGATTTGAGAATTTCCTCAGCAAAGGGAGCCGTGAATCGCACTACCTGATCGTAGGTTACCCAACCCAATCGTTGTACGCCTTCATTGACTTGTACCGCCAGAAAAAATCCCCCAATTCCAAACGCAAGGGTCAAAATATTACGCCCAAACTTAGCCGTTCGATGCAGGTCAAACTTCCGCAAGATAAACAGGAAAAGGACCGGCACGGTCAATGCAATGAAAAGAGCAATCACCAGCGATGGCGTAAATTCCATGACGAAATCATACCTTATCTGCAAATGCCCTGCAAGGAATAAAAAATGCGGCGACAAAATTGTCGCCGCGCACTTTTTGTCAACGTTTATTTTCGGCGCGAAAACCAATAGACGATCAGCAAAAGCCCGATCAAACCGACTGCGAAAAAAGTCGTGCTCATATTGGAAGCCGTCCCCGTCACCGAACCTCCTGAAGGAGTCAACAAAGGCAAACTGACCACAGCCAGAATCAAAACCGCCGCCACTGCCAGGATCATGGCTACCTGCGGATTGGATTGAAAATCAAACAGACGCTGCCAAAACGAGGGTTTGGGTGTCTGTTCTTCGCGCCTCAGGCGTGATTTGAAGCGGACCAGCATTCTTTTAGTTTCAGCTTCGCTCAAAGAGTCTGAGGGGTGGGCATCTCTCAAACGAAGGATCGTTCTTTCGAGGCCGAGCAATTCCTCGTCGGAGGTGGATGCGGTTTGCCGGTTCTTCCCATCCAACACCTGGTCGGCGAACTCCGCCAGATGGTCGTCTTTTTTGCGGTCGAATTGTTCGTTTTGTGAACTCATATTATTTTTCCAGATGAGTGCGAAGCGCGGCAATGGCTCGGCGAAAGAGGGATTTGGTGGCTTCCAAATTTTGATGGGTAAGCTCTGCGATTTCATTGAATTGTAGATCTTCTGCAAAACGGAGCAGAATGATTTCCCTGTAGTTTTCGGGCAGGTTTTGCATGGCGCGTTGGATGTACACTCTTTCTTCCAAGGTCTTCGAGGTGCTGCCCGTGGAATGGGATGTGGCTTCGGAAAGCGGCGCAAGCAGGGGTTCCTGCTTGCGGGTGCGTTTGCGATAAAACTCTGCCACTTTATGGTTGGTCAAGGTGCGCAGCCACGTCCCAAACTTGGAGTCACCCCGGAACGATGGGAGCGATTTCAGGGCGGCGATGAAGATCTCCTGCGTCACATCCTCGACGTCATTTTCCGGCACCACATACCTCACCCGTTTGTAGACATTGGGGAGGTGGCGCTGGTAGAGGAGATCGAAGGCGTCCCGGTTGCCATCCTTGAATTGCTGGATGAGAAGCTCATCAGCAGTTTCCTGGATGGGCGGGTTTGGGGTGTCACTCATATAATTGGTCGTCATATTGGGCAAAAATGGGTTGGCTTTGACAATTTTGCAAGGTAGAGGCAGGGAAGGTCACCATCGCACCGTGCGCGGGTTAATTGATTTTTTGATTTTCAAAATATAACATAGAAAAGATGGGATTTGACTTTCAGATTAGTTGGGCTATAATCTCTCAAGAATTTGGAAATCTGAAACCAACCAAAATCGGAGCGGAAGCATGCCCAAGATCATTTCAGTTCACTCATTCCGTGGTGGAACCGGAAAATCGAATACCACTGCCAATATTGCCGCGCTTCTGGCAATGGATGGTGCACGCGTCTGTGTGGTGGACACCGATATCAACTCCCCCGGCATCCACGTGCTATTCAATTTAGACGAAACCGACATGGCCCACTCCCTCAACGATTATCTGTGGGGCAAGTGCACTATCGAGGAAGCTGCCCAGGATGTGACCGGACATATCGGCGCGGAAGTTAAGGGACAAATTTATCTCATCCCATCCAGCATCAAACCTGGAGAGATCGCCCGCATCCTGCGCGAAGGCTATGACGTTGGCTTGTTGAACGATGGCTTCCGCGATGTGATCGAAAAGCTGAAACTCGATTATCTCCTCATCGATACGCATCCCGGTCTGAACGAAGAAACGCTGCTCTCCATCGCCATTTCCAACGCGCTGGTCATCATCATGCGCCCCGATCAACAAGACTATCAGGGCACAGCAGTCACTGTGGATGTGGCCAAGAAATTGGACGTACCGAAAATGCTGATGCTGGTCAACAAGATGCCCAGCACGCTCGACCCGAACGAAGTCCGCACGCGAGTGGAGCAAACCTACGGCGCAACTGTCGGCGCAGTACTCCCTCACTCCGACGAAATGATGAGCCTGGCCAGTTCGGGAATTTTCTCCATTCATTTTCCCGATAATCCTGTAACGAAGGGGCTGCGTAGCCTCGTGGATCAGCTTAAAGGCTGAGAGATTGGAATGGCTGCAGGAGGGCGCCATGAGCAAACCGCTTTTTGACCTCGCGATCAAGGAATTGGAAGAACGCAAGGATGATATCCGTCCATCGGATGTCGTCATGTTCTCCGAGCCGCTTCGCTCCGCCCTGAACACGGTCATCCGTTTGGGGCGCTTCAGCTTGACGGAGTTTACAGAACTCCTGCCGTTCTCGCGCGAAGAAGTGAAGCGCCTCGCAGACTTGCTCATTCAGCGCAATCTCTTCGAACTCTCGCGCTTCGCCACCGAAGCCGAGCCTTATTATCAAGCACGCCTCTCCGCAATGACTCGTCCACTGAAGCGGCCGCCTTCGGATATTTGGAAAAAGATCGACGACTAACACAGTCCCCGCCCGTTTGAACGGGCGGGGTTTCATTTATAATCGAACCATGGCCGACAAACTCCTCTCCCGATATGAAGAACTCAAGGCGCAGATCAACTTTCACAATTATCGTTATCACGTATTGGATGCGCCCATCATCAGTGATTTGGAATATGATCGCTTACTCAATGAATTAAAAAGGATCGAGGCAGAGCATCCAGACTGGATTGCACCTGACTCGCCCACTCAGCGGGCGGGTGCAAAAGTCTCCGAGAAATTCGAGAAGGTCCGCCACCCAGCACCAATTCTCTCGCTGGCAAACGCTTTCGGCGCGGACGATGCGCGCGCGTGGTTCGAACGCGTCAAAAAATTGGATGACCGCGTAGAGAAAGCCAGGTTCGTCGTCGAACCAAAAATCGATGGTTTGTCTGTCGTGCTTCATTATCGTGACGGTCAATTTGTGCAGGGAGCCACGCGCGGCGATGGCGAAGTGGGTGAAGATATCACGAGTAACTTACGAACCATTAAAGCCATTCCATTAAGAATCCCGATTGAAGGTCAAAAGTCAAAGATCACTGTCCCTTCCCATCTTGTCGTGCGCGGCGAAGCGTTCATTCCCATCAAAGACTTTGAAGCGCTCAACAAAAAGCTGGAAGAAGCTGGCGAAAAAACCTATCTCAATCCGCGTAACACGGCGGCAGGCTCGCTGCGTCAACTCGACCCGCAACTGACGGCTTCGCGCCCCATCACGCTGCTTGTGTATCAGATCGTCCATGCTGAAGGCGGCAAAGTTCCAACTTCGCAATGGGAAATTTTGGAATATCTCAAATCGCTTGGGTTTCCGGTCA
>JAHDWC010000158.1 GCA_023382575.1 Anaerolineales bacterium | reverse complement strand
AATTTTTCCCGAGGGTGGAAACTGGGCGACGGTCTTGCGTCCAGCACGCCCCGGGACGGCTTTCCTTGCTGTGCGCACGGGCGCGTCCATCCTACCCGTGGGGTTGGTCGGCATGAATGAGGTCTTTCCCAGCCTCAGGCGCGGACGTCGCGCAAAGATTCAGGTCAACATCGGCAAGCCGTTCGGCCCGTTCAAAGCGGAGGGACAAGGACAGCAACTCCGCGAGCAGTTGGATGAGATCGGTCATGAGATCATGCGTCACATTGCTGAGCTGCTCCCGCCCGAAAAACGCGGACATTACTCCGAAGACCCAGCCGTTCGCGAGGCTGCCAAAGGGACGGAAATCTATCCGTGGGCAGATAAGGTTGAGGGTCAGGTGCGAGGCGTGGCACAGTGATTTTTTGTCCGCGTAGAATCGTCAATAAATAAGTTGATTGAATCATCATTGTGTACTGAGGCGTGGTCACAATGATGATTTTGATTTGCAGGGTTTGTTCCAGTAAAAAATATTCATTGCCTTAAAAGATTGACACTCCGCCAGCCCATAGTATAGTTGCGCGAACAGAGTCTGCTTGGAGATGGTTTCAATTGTTACGCAGGGATACATCCTGCGGATCAGTTGGAAAAGGTTTCCGGGTGGGTTCTTTACTTTTTAACACCGGAGGTGTGAATGAACGCTAGTTTGAAATTGGGAGAACATTACATTTTTGATCTCTCTGACTGCAACCGTGAGATTTTGATGGATAGCGAGAGAGCGTATTCGCTGTTCGCGAAAGCTGTCCGTGACAGTGGTTTGACGGTTGTGGATGAAGGATTTTATAAATTTAGTCCGCACGGTTTTACCTGCTTTTTACTGTTGGCTGAGTCGCATGCGAGTTTGCATGCCTGGCCCGAATATAAATATTGCGCCATCGATCTTTTCACCTGCGCCATTGGGCAGGATTTTATGCCGGTGTTGATGCGTCTCAAAGAAGCCTTCGGCGCGGACGATTTCTCTGTCCGCAAACTGGATCGCGAGGCGTCGGTCGAAACCAAAATTGCAATCGCGGTTTAATTTCAATGAGCATCTGGTTTACTGAAGAATTACATCCGTATTACCGCAAGGGCATCCGCATCAAACGCGTGCTTGCCGATGAACAGACTCCATATCAACACATTCAAATGGTGGAGACGGAATTCTTTGGCAATGCGATGATCCTCGATGGCATCATCCAATTGACCGAACGCGACAACATGGGCTATCACGAGATGATCGTGCATGTGCCCATGCTGGCGGTTGGCAAACCCAAACGCGTCCTCATCGTCGGCGGCGGAGACGGTGGCTCGCTAAAACAGGTGTTACGATACCCATCTGTGGAAGAAGCTGTCGTCTGCGAATTGGATCAGCGTGTGGTCGATTTGTCGCGCGAACATTTCACCGCCTCCTTCGGTGACCCGTGGGCGGATCCACGTGCCAAGCTGCTCGTCCGCGACGCCTTTGGCTATCTCGAAGAGAATCCGGGACAGTTCGATGTCATCATCTCGGATACGACCGATCCCATCGGCATGGCGGAGCGGCTCTTCTCTGACGAGTTCTACAAGCTCATGGTGCGGGCACTCGCTCCCGGCGGGGCTGCGGCGACGCAATGTGAGCAGCCTTTCTTCGATACCGAGCTGATCAAGTCGATTTATCAATCTGCCAAGGCGCTGACGAAGAATCCCACCTATTACTATGCCAACATTCCGACTTATCCCGGTGGCGGGATCGGCTTCATGTACGTCTCGGATACGCCATGGGAGAATGGTTTGAAGACGCCACTTCCACCCGGCGAGAACCAGTACATCAACCCTGAAATTCATAAAGCGGCGTTTGCCCTGCCGGAATTCTTCAGGAAAGTGCTATACGGTTGACCAAAAGACAGCTTCCAAACTGAACTTGGAGGCTGTCTTTCATATAAAACTCCAACGGAGGATTTTTCTTCACGGCGCGTCAGAACAGCAGGAGATAAAACTATGGACCCCATTAGAGGTTTACATCATGTGACAGCAGTCGCCCGCGATCCACAACGCAACGTGGACTTTTATCGAAATGTGCTCGGTCAGCGACTGGTTAAACGGACGGTCAATTTTGACTCGCCCGATACATATCATTTTTATTTTGCAGACGAAACTGGCACTCCCGGTAGCGTGCTGACGTTCTTTGCATGGCCCAATATGCGGCGCGGTGTTCGCGGAAACGGTGAAACGAATACTGTGGCATATAACGTGCCAGTTGATTCGTTGACATTTTGGGAGGAGCGTTTGAAGCAGAATGGGATTCAATCGAATCCCATCGAAACCCGCTTCGGGCAGAACGTTCTCGCTTTTACTGATCCGGATGGCATGGGCGTGGAATTGATCGAAGTGAGGGATTTACCCGCCATCCAACATTGGGAAGATGGACCCATTCCGCAGGCTTATGCTTTGCGCGGCTTCCACAGCGTTACATTGTGGCTGGATGAGATTGGACCGACCTCTGCATTGCTGACGCAAGGGATGGGGTATCTCGCGGCTGGTCAGGAAGGGAATCGCTATCGCTTCACGGGCGACGCGAATGAGCTGGGTCACATCGTGGACCTCGTTCATCGTCCCGGCAAGATGCAGGCGGACTTTGGTGCAGGTTCCATTCATCACATCGCTTTCCGCGTGCCAAATGATGACGCGCAGGTGAATTATCAATCCGCATTGAGCACGGCGGGGTATCGCGTCTCACCGGTGATGGATCGCAGCTATTTTCATTCGATCTATTTCCGTGAGCAGGGCGGTGTCTTGTTTGAGCTTGCGACGGATACGCCAGGCTTTTTGATTGACGAGTCGAAGGATACGTTGGGCGAGGCGCTTAAGCTGCCAGCCTGGTTCGAGCCAAATCGCTCTGAGATCGCCGCCAGCTTGCAACCGTTGACTCTGAATCCGGTTGAAAAAGTGAGCGCTTCATGACGCTGCCGCATGCGAATTCACCCGTCTATGCGGCGGGGGCAACATTGGAAGATGCCTCCGCCGCGATGATCCTCATCCACGGGCGCGGTGCGACAGCGGAGGATATCCTCTCTCTGTCTGTGCAGCTTAACTTCCCGACGATGGCGTATCTGGCTCCGCAAGCGGAAGGCTACACTTGGTACCCGAATCGCTTCATCGTCCCGGTGGAAGCGAACGAGCCCTATCTTTCTGCTGCCTTAGCCAAGGTGGATGGACTCGTCAAACATGTCGAGGCGCGTGGAATCCCGCTTGAGAAGATTTTCATCGGCGGGTTTTCGCAGGGGGCTTGTCTCGCCAGCGAGTATGTGATTCGCAATCCGCGTGCATATGGCGGTTTGCTGGCTTTCAGTGGCGGATACATTGGCGCGATGGGAATCTCCCGCGAGCCAGTTGGTGATTTGAGCGGAATGCCTGCCTTCCTGGGATGTTCGGATGTGGACCCACATATTCCACTTCAACGTGTGCAGGAGACGACAGCCTTGCTCAACGCCATGGGCGCGGATGTTACTGAACGCATCTATCCCCGGATGGAGCATACCATCATCGACGATGAGATCGAATTGGCAAGAAAATTGATCGAAAAACGGTTGTAGTTTGAAAATCCGCCTCACGCAGAGGCGGATTTTTGTCATGGTTTGGGAATTGTATTTTTCAATGCGCGTGCTATAGTGAAATTGGGTAGGGGTGTGTTCGCGCCCCGATTTGTATTTCCTATGGATTCACAACTTAAATTATGGCAAGGTATACGCCGCCTGTTATTATGCGGAATGATGACTTTGGTTTGTGTTTCTATGTTCGCGCCAAGCCAGCGGGTGAGTGCGGCATTCAGTCAGATCGAGTTTGTTGCCAATATTGAAACGGCTGGAGTCGTGGTGAGTGGTGTGGGGCTGCCCAAAACTGCGGAGTTGACCTACCGTCGTAGCGGAGAGAGTGAATGGCGCAAGGGACACTATCTCATGCGCATCGACGATGGACGGTTGATAGGAAGTCTGTTTGGGCTGTCACCTTTGACATCGTATGAAGTCCGCGTGTTGGATGGCGTGACGGAAATCTCCGGCTCGTTCACCACACAAGCGGATGAACTTAGCTTTGCCCCAACGAATATCATCCATGTCAATGATGATGCGCCTGCGGGTGGCGATGGGTCTGCGGCTGCGCCATTCCGCACCATTCAGGAGGGAGTCAATCGCGCATCACCTGGTTCGCAGGTCTTGGTCGCAGATGGGTTGTATCACGAAGCGGTCACGTTTCCAGCCTCGGGGACGACTGGAAATTGGATTCAGGTCAAGGCGGAGGGAAGCAGCGCTGTGTTGGATGGTTCTGTTTCAATTGCGGCAGATGCGTGGAAACCGCACGAAGGCAAGTCGCATGTTTATTTCACGAAGATCGGCCCTGGCATTAAGTATCTGGCGCGTGATGGATTGCGCTTCTTTCAATTTGACGATCTCAATGGCTTGTTGGATGGACGCGGTCATAACAATGTGTCGATGAGTGAGGGTTGGTATTACGACCCGTTGAACACGCGTTTGTACGTCCGCACACAGCGTGAGCCGCCTAAATATACCTGGCAGTTACCGCGCTTTAATGCCGCCTTCACAGCGGATGTCCGCGACTGGATCTGGATCGAAGGCTTTGAGATGCGCTTCTACGGGACAGAATATGGCTGTGGTGTGTGTGCGAAGAATGCCTCTCATATCATCATTCGAAAAAATAAAATCCATAACATACAAAATCCGGTCTTTGTCGAATGGACAGGCGGCGAGGACCGCGGCAATGATACGCGCATCGAATATAATGAGATGTATGACTCGCTGACTGGGGATTGGGCTTGGAACGCAGTCAAAGGCACATCGATGGAATCGATTGCGATCGTCTTGCGGGGTCATATCGGCGCGATTGTGCGCGGAAATAACACCCATCACTATTTCAATGGGATTTACACCAGTTCATCTGCCGCATTGGACAATCTCGGCGTGGCGTTCGATGCCGATATTTATAACAACCACATTCATCACATCGGGGATGATGCGCTCGAACCCGAAGGGACGTGCGTGAATCATCGCTTCAGGAACAATACGATCGATACGACATTGGTTGGGATTTCACTGGCTCCCATCACAATGGGACCTGTGTGGGTGATGCGTTCCACGATTTCAAATTTCACAGGCAGAAGCATCAAGTGGGATCGTAATTCGGATGGCTGGGTGCTGGTCTATCACAACACCAGTTGGACGGCGCAGGCAAATCCCAATCAGATGGAACTCATCAGTGCAGTGCATAACTCGGTCATGCGTAACAATATCTTTCAAGGCAGCGGATATTCGATTGAAGAACGGACAGTCGGTTCGAGTGGGCATGATTGGAATTACGATAATTGGAGTACGTCCACTACAGGTTCGCGCTTCAAATGGGAAGGTGTGGATTACGCGACCATCAATCAACTTTGCCGTGCAACCGGGTTTGAATGTAATGGACACGAAAGTTTGCCGGGGCTTGTCAACCCGGGCGGCGGAGATTTCAATCTGCTTTCCACCAGTCCAAACATTGACCGTGGCGCGCTGATTCCCGGAATCAATGATGCGTTTTTCGGTAACGCGCCCGACATTGGCGCCGTAGAGTCTACATATGGCGCGCCGTCTCCCACCGATACGCCAACTCCTCCGCCAACTGATACACCTGTGCCAACCACTTCACCCGTGGTGAATTCAATTTTGCGTGTCGATCCCAACCCGAGCAGCGCCGAAGCGATTCATTTCACGGTGAATTTTTCGAAGGAAGTCAGCGGCGTGGATGTGACCGATTTCAGCTTGACGAAAACCGGTTCGATCACAAATGAGTCGATTGCGGAGGTTCTCGGCTCAGGCAACACATACTCGGTTACGGTCAATACTGGCAATGGGGATGGAAGTCTACGCCTCGATTTGCTGGATAACGATAGCATTTTGGATGCGACTTTAATCCCACTAGGTGGAGTTGGAATAGGCAATGGGAATTTTACAACTGGGGAAGTGTATACCGTCAACAGGAACGCCCCTTTCTTAATCTCAAGTCTGCGTGCAGACCCAAGCCCTACTGCCGCTGGGAGTGTGCGATTCACCGTCACGTTCTCGGAGTCCGTCGTCGGGGTGGATATGGCTGATTTTGTCTTATCCGTTTCCGGGTTGAGTGATGCGAGTATTACGTCTGTTAGCGGCATGGATTCGGTGTATGTAGTCACAGTCAACACGGGCAATGGCAATGGACCTCTCCGCTTGGAGGTGCTTGATGACGATAGTATTTTGGATGCGTCTGGTTTGCCATTGGGCGGATTCGGTATTGGCAATGGAAATTTCACGGCTGGCGAGATTTACATCATTGACCGTCAGACGCCAGTGATCCAATCTGCTGTCTTTTACTCGGATGGCGCGCATGATGGCTGGATATTGGAATCAAAAGAGACCAGTAACAAAGGCGGCACGATAAACTCGACGGGAATAACCTTTAAGCTGGGTGACAATGGACAGGACCGACAATATCGCGCGATCTTGCATTTTCCAACCGCGTCACTGCCGGATAATGCTGTGATTACACAGGTGATTTTGATGATCCAGTTGGAGACGGTCGGTGGAACCAACCCGTTCCTGACGCATCGAAATATCTGGGTGGATATTCGTCAGGGTGCGTTTGGCAGTTTTGGCCCGTTCCAAATTGGTGCTTTGCAGGCTGCTGATTTTCAGGCGCCTGCCAGTTTGTACACAGCAGGATGGATTCAGAATAACCCGGTAGGCGGCTGGTATTGGACGACGCTCGATGGCAAGGCATATTCTTATGTCAATTTGGTCGGCGCGACGCAACTGCGGCTTGGCTTCCAATATGATGACGACGAAGATCTGCGCGAAGATTATCTCTCATTCTTCAGCGGAAACTACAGCGTGCAGACGGCCCGTCCGCAATTGTCTGTCAAGTATTATGTGCCGAAGTAAAGAGCGATGAAAATGATGTAATTAGGGCGGATATTTAGAATGTTTTTGAAATCATCATTTGATGCGCATCGTCCTATGATGAAAGTGTGAACAGCACGGGGAAGTTTTCACATTGGAAGGAGTACAGTATGAATCCCAAATTTTGGAAAAGGTTCTGGAGGCTTGTGCTTGGGCTTCTCCTCGTTGTTTCGTTTACATCGGGGACGGTTGCTGTCCGCGCACAGGCTGTGACGTTTACACGCGTCTCCGTGGATTCGAATGAGATGCAGGCGAACGCGATGTCATATCGCGGCGTCATCTCTGCTGATGGTCGCTTCGTGGCATTCGACTCGGAAGCGAGTAACCTCGTCCCAGATGACACCAACGGAGTGGGGGATGTCTTTCTGCGTGATTTGCAGTTGGGTACCACTCTCCGCGTTTCGGTGATGTCCACGGGTGAGCAGGCAAATGGTGGTGGGGAAGTGCCATCTGTTTCGGCGGATGGACGTTTCGTGGCGTTTGAATCCGGCTCGACTAATTTTGTCGAAGGCGATACAAATGGTTTTGGGGATATTTACGTTAAAGACATGGTCACTGGGACCGTCGTGCGCGCCTCATTAACCTCGACTGGTGGCGAGCCGAACAATGCGACGATGTATCCGTCCATTTCAGGGGATGGGCGTTATGTCGTCTTTGACTCCGAAGCGGATAATCTCGTCCCGAATGATGCGAATGGCGCAGGCGACATCTTTATCCGCGACCTGCAATTAGGGACGACAACCGGCGTCTCCATCGCTGGAAATTCAGGCGGCTATGACGGCAGTATTTCACTGGATGGGCGTTTCGTAGTCTTCAATTCGAACTCGACCAATCTGGTGCCAAACGATACCAACGGCGTGAGGGATGTGTTTGTGTATTCTGTCCAAACGGGACAAATTGTCCGCGTTTCGGTCAACTCGAGCGGCGCGGAAGGTAACTATGAATCGACAGAACCGTCCATTTCGGGGGATGGGCGGTATGTGACTTTCTCTACATCATCCGAAAATTTCGCCACATTGGATACCTACGGATACACCCAGCTTTATATCCACGACATGCAAACGGGTGCGACCACGCTAGCGTCCTATCAAAGTGGATATGCCATGGTAGGCATTTCTGATTCTTCAGAAATTTCGTCCAATGGTCGTTATGTCATTTTCAGCTTTGACGATAAGGGCGATGGCATGCCAGACCGCTGGCTCTATGTCTATGACCAGGTGGCGAATACTATGAAGATGGTTGTGAATCGCACCAGCGATTACAGTGGGAATGCGATCTTCCCGTCCATTTCAGCGGATGGGCGCTTTATTGCTTTTGCTTCCAGTGCTGGTTCATTTGTCGCGGATGATACCAACGGCGTGCGTGACATCTTCGTCCGCGAGGTGACGTATGCGCCAGATACAAATCCGACCGTGGTCTCGGTGGAGCATGGCTGCCCGAATGGATGCAGTACACCTGCCGATCAGTTTGTGGATTTCCTGGTCAAATTCTCTGAGCCGGTTACAGGTGTGGATGTGACGGACTTCGTGTTAACTGTCGGCGGGGGAATTGTTGGAGCAACAGTGTCCACGGTCAGCGGAGAGGGAAGCGATTACATCGTTCATGTGGATACAGGCACGGGCGATGGTACGCTGCGTCTTGATGTCATCGATGACGATAGCATCAAAGACTTTCCGCAAAATCCGCTAGGCGGCGTCGGCATGGGGAATGGTGGCTTTACATCCGGCGAAGTTTATACGGTTGATAAGAGTACCGTTGCTGTAACGAGTATTGTGCGGCTTGATCCGTCTCCGACCATGAGCGGCAATGTACACTTTGCTGTTAATTTTTCTGAGCCGGTTACAGGTGTGGATGTCAGTGATTTTGTGCTTGTCCCGACGGGAAGTATTTCTGGGATGGCAGTGACGGAGGTCGCCGGTACTGGGTCAGCCTACACAATCACGGTGAACGCGGGCATGGGGGATGGAACCTTGCGCCTCGATCTCATCGACGATGATAGTATCCTCGATGCTTTTTCGAATCCGCTTGGCGGTTTGGGTATGAATACAGGGAACTTCACCAGCGGAGAAATTTATACCTTTGACCGTACTGCTCCAACAGTGGTAAGTATTCTATGTCTTGACCTGGATCCGACCGCGGCGGAAACGGTTCATTTCAGCGTGGTCTTTTCTGAGCCAGTCAGATGGATCGACGTCAGCAATTTTGTCATTACCGCTAACGGACCGACAGGTACCTCGATCCCTGAGTTATCCATTGATGCGAGCACTGCGATCGTAACCGTCGGCACAGGCACAGGGAATGGTACGATCCAACTCAGCGTAGTGGATGATGACAGTCTTGTGGATGCAGTTGGGAATCCGCTCGGTGGAGTGGGTATTGGCAATGGGAATTATGCCGGACCGTTCTACTCGATCATCGACAAGGTGAATGAAGTCAAGACCGAACGTCTGCGCTCGAATGGCACGAACGATGGCTGGGTGCTTGAATCCAGTGAGCTTAGCAATGTTGGCGGCACGAAAAACTCAAGCGCGATCACGTTCAATATTGGCGACGATGGGCTCAACCGTCAATATCGTTCCATTCTGCATTTCCCAACACATCATCTGCCTGATAATGCGGTCATTACGCAAGCCATCTTGATGATGAAAGTTCAAGGTGTGGTCGGCACAGATCCCTTCACTACACATGGCAATCTGCTGATCGATATCCGTTACGGACCTTACGGCAACTTTGGACCGTTTAGTATCAACGCGCTTCAAGTATCCGACTTTCAAGCGCCAGCCAATCTGACAGCGGGCGGCATCATCCAAAATAATCCAGTCGGCGGGTGGTACTGGGCAGTCATGAGCCCAGAGGCGCTGACGTTCATCAATAGGACTGGCGTGACCCAATTCCGCCTCGCCTTTACATTGGATGACAACGATGACCTCGGCGCGGATTACCTGACCTTCTTCAGCGGTGATGCCGTAGATCAAGGCGACCGTCCACATTTGCTTGTGGATTATTATGTGCCATAGATAATAAAAAACTGCGGGATGAAAGTCCCGCAGTTTTTTTATTTCAGACAAGCCAGCATTGCTTCCCAGGCAATA
>JAHDWC010000157.1 GCA_023382575.1 Anaerolineales bacterium | reverse complement strand
TATCTATCGCGCGGTGACATTCTGGGTTCCATTGGCCATTGGCGCATGGGCATTCCGCTCGCTTCACGCCGGCGATGAACGCGCGTTAGAATAAGCGCATGCTCTCCACATTATTGGATTTTTGGAAACAAGACGACGAAACCGCACCGAATATTTTCGCCTGGCGAACTACTCCTCCACGCCCCGCTCAAACGCATCCTTTTCCAGACGATTTGCCTGATCCGCTTCGGGAAGCTTTAGCCACCCGAAAGATCTCCCTGCTATATTCCCATCAACTCGCCGCGTGGACTCATGCCCGCGCCGGACGGAATCTCATCCTCGCCACCGGCACCGCTAGCGGAAAGACCCTCGCCTACAATTTGCCCGTCCTCGCCAGATTGCTTGCGGACTCGGAAGCAAGAGCATTGTATCTCTTCCCGACCAAAGCCTTGGCGCAAGACCAATATGCAAATCTGGAATCCTTTCAATCGAAAATTGCAAATCTGAAATCGGCAATTTATGATGGTGACACTCCACAGAAAGATCGCCCCACCATCCGCAAGACCGCGCGCATTGTGTTGTCCAATCCAGACATGCTGCATACGGGTATCCTGCCGCATCACGCCAACTGGAGTGACTTCTTCTCTAATCTCAAATTCATCGTCATCGACGAAGCCCACACGTACCGCGGAGTCTTCGGCTCACATGTTGCCAATGTCATCCGTCGATTGAAGCGCGTGGCCAAGTTCCATGGCGCGCAGCCGCAATTCATCCTCGCCTCAGCGACAATTGGAAATCCCAAAGAACTGGCAGAGTATCTCATCGAAGAGCCCGTGGAATTGGTCGACAACGACGGCTCGTCGCGCGGTGAACGTCATTTCATTATTTACAATCCGCCGGTCACCAACGCGACTCTTGGCTTGCGGAAAAGTAGTCTGCTTGAAGGCGTGAGATTGACGAACAACCTGCTGTCGCATGATGTGCAATCCGTTGTCTTTGCGCGGACGAGGCGAAGCGTGGAAATTCTGTTAACCCATCTGACGCAAGTCGTAAACCTAAAAGCAAAAATCGAAAATCAGATTCGCGGCTATCGTTCCGGCTATCTTCCGCATCAACGCCGTGAAATCGAACAAGGGTTGCGCGACGGTTCGGTCAAAACCGTGGTTGCTACAAATGCGCTCGAACTCGGCATTGACATTGGCGGTTTGGGCGCGGCGTTGATGGTGGGGTATCCCGGCACGATTGCCAGTACGCGTCAGCAAGCCGGGCGGGCGGGACGCGGTGATTTGCCTGCCGTTTCGATCTTGGTCGCCTCGCCGAATCCGCTTGACCAATTCCTCGCGCATCACCCCGAATATTTCTTCGAGCGTTCGCCAGAGATGGCGCTGGTCAACCCAAATCATTTGTTGATCCTGCTTGAGCATTTGCGTTGCGCCATGTTCGAGCTGCCCTTCCAACGTGGAGAAGGCTTTGGCTCGCTCTCCGATGAGTTAGTGGATGAATATCTCGAATTCTTAGTTTCCAACAACGAAGCGCATTTTTCAAATGAAAAATTCTATTGGATGCAGGACGCCTATCCTGCCGCAAATATTTCCCTGCGTTCGGCGTCTCCGCAAAGTGTGGTGCTTCACACAACTGCCGACGATGGCCGTCCCACTATTGTGGGAACTGTGGACGGCGAATCGGCGTCATGGATGGTACATCCCGGCGCAATCTACATGCACGAAGCCCAGCAGTATTTTGTGCAGGAGCTCGATCTCGAAAATCGCATCGCCCATCTCGTGCCGGTCGGCTTGGATTACTATACCGAGCCGCAGCAACAATCAGAGATTCAGATCACCTCATTGAACGAGCAGATCGCGATCAGAGGCTGTGAAAAGGGCTACGGCGAGATTCAAGTCACCACTCAGGTGGTTGGGTTTCGCAAACTGCGCTGGTTCACAAACGAGAATCTCGGGCAGGAGCCGCTTGACCTGCCGCCGTCCGAATTGCAGACGACAGGCTATTGGGTCGTACTGTCTGAATCCGCGCTGAAGAGTTTGCGCGACGCAGGCATGTGGACCAATGACCCGAACAATTACGGACCAGATTGGCAAAAGATACGACTCGCTGTCAGAAAACGGGACCAGTTCAAATGTCAGGTGTGCGGCGCGGCGGAGACGGTTCGCGAGCATGATGTCCATCACAAAACGCCGTTCCGCGCGTTCATTCAGGATGGAGTCTTGAATCGCGAAGAAGCGAATCGACTCGAGAATCTCACCACGTTGTGTCACAGTTGCCATCGCAAGGTGGAGCAAAATGTGCGCATCCGCAGCGGACTAACCGGACTGGGTTTCGTGCTTGGCAACCTCGCGCCGCTGTTTTTGATGTGCGACACAGGTGACCTTGGCGTTTATTCCGAGCCGGCGTGGGCGGCGGTTAACGGGCAGCCATCCATCGTTTTGTATGACCTCGTCCCGGCTGGGATCGGGTTCAGCGAAAAATTATTCGAGTTGCATGATGAATTGATCCGCCGCGCCTATGAACTGGTCAGCGAATGCGCCTGTGAAGACGGCTGTCCTTCGTGTGTAGGTCCCGGCGGCGAAAATGGATACGGCGGCAAAGCGGAGACGCTTGCCATTCTCAAGGAGTTGTTGTGAAAAACAAAAATTTGTTTGTGTTGATCTCACTTTTATTGACCATGTTAGCTTGTTCGACATTAACCGCGCCAACGGAACAACCCAGCGCGTCCCCCACGCTCACGCCTGTTCCTCCCACGGCATTGAGTCAAACGCTGACGATTTCATCGTCGTCGTTCGAAGAGATCGTGGATGCCCCGCCTTACACCATCAATGCGCAGATTCCCTTCCTGCAAGGTTCGGATGATCCGCGTGTACAAGACTTCAACTCTTTGCTCAAGTTGATCGCACAAAGTGAGATCGATTCATTTCGGGAAAACACGCTGGCGTATGCGACCAATCCACCCATGACTGGCGGAAGTTTTCTGGGAGTGGAATACGCTCTCGTCGGTCAGCGAGGCGAGATTTGGAGCATCAAATATGACATCTCGTTCTATTCCGATGGCGCGGCGCATCCCGGTCATTACAGCATCACATTGACCTATGATCTGGCGAATGGCAGGGAAATTTTGTTGGATGAACTCTTCGCGGCCGGCTCGAATTATTTACAGGTCATTTCGGATTATTGCAAATCTGAACTTGCAACTCGTGACATTGCCTTTGATGGATTTTCTTCCGGCGCTGAGCCGCTGCCCGAAAATTACACCCGCTGGAATCTTTCCGCCGATGGTTTGATCATCACCTTTGACGAATATCAAGTCGCGCCGTATGCGGCGGGACCACAGGTGGTGACGATTCCGTTCTCCGCGCTGCAAAGCGTCATCAACCTGGATGGGGCGCTGGCTTTGTTCACACAATAAGTACACAGATCAGTGATCACCTTTTCTGAATTCTTCAAACTGAACCGCGAGATCATCCTCTTTGTATATGGATTGGTCTTCTTCCTGCTTGGTTTTGCCGTTATTCTGCAAACACGGCGATCTTCCCGCCTGGAATTGGCGCGCAGTTTACGTTGGCTGGCAGCGTTTGGCATTACACATGGCTTTTATGAGTGGGGGGATCTATTTATTCCCATTCAGGGTGAATACTTGAACGATGCCACCATGAAGATCTTGTACCTGATCCATAAAGTATTGCTGGCGGTTTCGTTCGCCTGTTTACTGGAATTTGGAATCGTTGTATTACCTGCCAGCCAAAAGACACGCGGATTTCATGGAGTGACACTTGCCTTATTTTTCTTTTGGGCAATCCTGGTGTTTGTCATCTTCCCCGGAGACTTTAACGATCTGAAATGGCGTTGGAATGCCAATGCTTTGGCACGATATCTGATCGGTTTTCCTGGCAGCATGCTGGCAGCTTTTGGGTTACGTGAACATACATTTCAACGCATCCATCCCTTGAATGTTCCCAAGATTGTGCGAATGTTCCAGATTGCCGGCGTATCGTTGGGTATCTATGCTATTGTGGGTGGCATTATCGTCCCGCCTGTGTCGTTCTTTCCTGGCAATCTTTTGAATGTGGAAACCTTCACTGCCTGGGTTGGGATTCCGCCGTTGGTTTTCCGCTCCATCGTAGGGACGGTCATCGCCTTCACTCTAATCCGCGCCTTGGAGATCTTCGAACTTGAAACGGAACGTCGCATTGAGCAATTGGAGCAACAGCAAATCATCAATGCCGAACACGAACGCCTTGCCCGTGATCTGCATGATGGCGCGATTCAGAAGGTTTATACCGCAGGATTATTGGTGGAATCCGCCGAACGGATCGCCGACCCGAAGAGTGAATTAGGCAAGCGCCTCAAACGCGCTGTGGGCGTGCTCAGCGATTCGATCCTTGATCTACGCCGAAATCTTTCCGACCTTCATGCACACACAAAGGGCACGGAGAGCAAACCTCTTGCCGAACTTTTGCACGAAGTTGCCTTGAATCCAAATTACAATGCACTGCTGAAAGTTTCAGTGCAGACGGACCTGCCCGATGACAAACCCATGTCTGAGCGGCGGGTGGTGCATTTGCTGGCAATCATCCACGAGGCGATGGCGAATACTGTCCGCCACGCAAAAGCTGAACGGGTCGAGATTCAAGCAAAAGATGGAGGTGAGGCGCTCTTGATTCGTATTCAAGATAATGGCAATGGGCTGCCATCCGAATTAAAAGATGGGTATGGCTTGCGAAACATGCGCGACCGTACGCGCCTACTCAACGGTAGAATTGAGTTTGAAAATAACATGGGCTTGCTCGTAACCCTTGAAGTTCCGTGGAAGGATTAAATGGCAAAGACTCGTATTTTATTGGTGGATGATCATGACATTGTCCGCCTTGGCTTGATGACCTTACTGAACGATCAGCCCGATATGGAAGTTATTGGCGAAGCGAGCACCGCCGCCGAAGCCGTGCGCCAAGCCGAGGATCTCTCGCCCGATGTGATCTTAATGGATATTCGTCTGCCAGGCGAAGGCGGTATCGAAGCTACGCGCCAGGTGACAACGAAATTTCCGAAGGTTAAGGTGGTAATGCTCACGTCCTTTGCAGATGATGAATTAGTGATGCGCGCCATCAGCGCCGGTGCGGTAGGATATGTGCTGAAGCAAGTCGGAAATGAAGAATTACTTCGGGCTGTACAAGCGGCAGCACGAGGCGAAGCATTGCTCGATCCATCCACCACAGCGCGTTTGTTAAGCCGCGTGCGTGAGGCAGATCGAAAATCGCAAGAGGATGCATTCCGCGATCTTTCTGACCGTGAGATGGATGTGTTGATCCATTTGGCGAAGGGCAAGACCAATGCCGAAATCGGCAAGTTGTTAAATTTGAGTGAAAAGACGGTAGGAAATTATGTAAGCAATATGTTTGAAAAACTGCATTTGAACAACCGTATTGAACTTGCGGCTTATGCGTATGAACATCACTTATTTGAAAGAATGGGCAGGGAATAAATTTACGGGCTGAAGTGGTGCTTCAGCCCGTTTGGAAGGAGAATGAATTTATATGTTAGCGGGGTTTGAAGACCATACTTGAGACACCATATTGGAAGGCATGGCGAACCTGGGCATTCTCGAAGATGGCGAGACCAAAGAAATACTGGGCGCTTAGGTCATTGAACTGTACGTCGGTCTCAGAGTCGGTCACGAGTGCGCGGCTGAATTCAATTGTCCATACACCGTCTTTCCAAGCCCATCCGGCAGAGATCTGACCACGATCACCAACGATCTCAGACTTGATAATGGCGGGGATGATGGTGCCAGCAGGCATGGCATCGAGTTCTTCTTTGGTAACAGCAACTTTTTCACTGTCGAGGATATAACCAGGGTAACCAGTAGTTGTGTCAATGCTCGGGGAGATGAAACCAGGCATGGACTTGTCGGAAACGGTCTTGGTGGAGTCATTCGGGTCGGGCATGCTGGCAAAGTTATCGGCATAGCCGCCAGAATCCTTTGCGTCGCTCTTGCGTCCAGCTTCCTTGGCATTTTCAGCATCGAAGCGCGTCCAATCCAGGAATTGGTCATCAATCTGGTTCAGGTTGCGGACAGATTTCCAGTGCCAAATGTCGCCCAGTTCACCTTCGTTCGCGTTGTATTTGTTGCCATAAGGCTTTAGGTCGGCATTTTCGCCGTCATGGCAGGCAGTCGCACAACCTTTTTCATTGAAATTGGCAATGCTGTTATCGATGTTCCAGATCATGGCGAACTTGTCTTCGTAATACAGATTGTTGTCGCCACCTTTATCATCTGGGTCTTTGTCCTGTTTCCAGGTGCCATCTTCTTGCTTGACCCACGGAGAGCGATACCAGGATTCGGTCGGGTCGGCATAGGTTAAGAGGAAATATACAGTATCTTCGGTATACACAGCTTTGAGTTGGGCTTCAGTCTCAAAGTTGTTGAAGCCATTCTGGACTTCGATCTCAATGGCTTCAGCATCTACCCAGGCGGTATCATCGGCAATGCCATCAAGAGTCGGGGCGGAGGCGACGGGGAAGGCAATCAACGCGCCTTTGGGGGCATCAAATGGAACTTCGGTTGGTGCTTCGGTCGCGGCTTCAGTTGGCGCTTCTGTGGCAGCTGGTTCTTCGACCACTGCAGCTTCTGTGGCAGGCGTACCACATGCTGAAAGCAGTATGGACATCAACACCACCAGGGATAGAACTGACGTTATTTTCTTCATAGGAAAACTCCTCTTTAATTTTTATACTTCGAAAAACATCATGAAAGATTTTCATAATATTTTCATGTCTATGCTTAGTTTATGGAGAATCCTCGAAGCGAGTTAGAGGAAGACTCCCCTAATCTACCAGGGGAAATCAGGTAAAGTTTTTTAAAGGGCAGACTTTGTTTGACAGGACGTTTTGTTTGCATTATTATTATCGTATGCCGATAACGAAAACCGATAAAATAACGCGAACCTTTTTTCTGGGTTTCATCCGCTTGCACCTTCTGCATCATGCCTCCATCGAACCCATCTTTGGGTTGGATATGATCCGCGAATTGGAAAGGCACGGGTACAGCCTTAGCCCAGGCACTCTCTATCCGATCCTACATGATCTGGAACAAGAGGGCTTTCTTGAGGCGCAAAAACAAGTGGTGGCGGGGAAGATCCGCAAGTACTACCAGACCACGAAATCTGGTAAAGCCATCCTGACGAAAGCCATGAGTCAGATGCAGGAACTGATCAACGAACTCAACGAAGCGTAAAGGAAAATAATCATGTCAACCAATCCCGATTCTCGTCTGCTCTTCGCCACGCGCATCGTGCGCATGTTCTCCTATGGTTTACTGGCGGTCATCCTTGCCCTGTACCTCTCCGCCGCGGGATTATCCGATGCGGAGATCGGGCTGCTGCTCACGCTGACCCTGCTCGGCGATACTCTCATCTCCTTGTGGATCACCACGCGCGCCGACCGCTTTGGCCGCAAGCGAATGTTACTGATCGGTTCGGTGTTGATGATCTTCGCAGGAGGCCTGTTTGCGTTCACGCGTGACTTCTATCTGCTTCTGTTTGCTGCCACCATCGGAGTCATCAGCCCGAGCGGAAACGAAGTAGGTCCCTTCCTTGCCATCGAACAATCTGCCCTAGCACAGACACTGCCAGCCGAGAAGCGCACCCAAGTCTTCGCCTGGTACCAGTTGGCAGGATCGCTTGCTACAGCCCTCGGCAGTCTGGCAGGAGGCGGACTGGCGGAGATCCTGCAAAATGGAGGCACGGCTCCGCTCTCCAGTTACCGGGTCATCATCCTGATCTATGCCGCGTTTGGGTTGGCATTGGGTGTGCTGTTCAACTTCGTTTCGCCGCGGGTGGAAGTTCCTGCGAATGGGAATGGCAACGTGAAAGTGAATCTGCTTGGGCTGGGCAAATCCAGCAAAACGGTCATCAGGCTTGCCGCGCTCTTTTCTGTGGATGCATTTGCAGGTGGATTCGTGGTGCAAAGTATCGTGGCGTATTGGTTTCATGTCCGTTATGGTGTGAACCCTGCTACGCTCGGCGCGATCTTCTTCGGCGCAAATATCTTTGCCGGCATCTCGGCGCTCTCTGCCGCCTGGATCGCGAAGAAGATCGGGCTACTCAACACGATGGTCTTTACCCATGTACCATCCAACATTTTGTTGATCCTTGTCCCGCTCATGCCCAACCTGCCGCTGGCGATCACCATGCTTCTGCTCCGTTTCAGCATCTCACAAATGGATGTGCCCACGCGCCAATCCTACACATTGGCAGTTGTTTCTCCAGAGGAACGATCCTCCGCCGCAGGTGTGACGGGTATCGCCCGCACTTTAGGCGCGTCATTGGCGCCCGTGTTTGCCGCGCCCTTGATCGGCATCCCCGCCCTCTCGGGTCTGCCGTTCATCATTTCAGGGGTACTCAAACTTGTGTACGATTTCAGCCTGTTCCATAGTTTCAAGACCATCAAACCTCCAGAGGAACAGACTGTCAAATGACTCCAGTTTCAGAAGTATTCTCAAACTCGGTTTTACCGCTGCACCAACCTTCGGGATGTTTCAATACACATCACTACTACACTGATTTCAAGGAGAAACAATGAACTATCTATTTGTCATCAATGATGCGCCGTATGGCAACGAACGTCCATATAATGCCTTGCGTCACGCCATGAACCTGGTCAAGCGTGAGGGTGTACAGGTAAAAGTATTCCTGGTCGCTGATGCGGTTTACTGCGCCCGTAGGGATCAGAAGACACCTGATGGTTACTATAACGTCGAGCGTATGGTCAAGTCACTGGCAAAGCGCGGCAAGGTTGCCACCTGAGGGACATGCTGTGATGCCCGAGGTCTCGGGCTGGAGGATCTAACCGAAGGTGTGGAAACAGGCAATATGGACCTACTTGGAGATTGGTCAATGGAAGCGGATAAAGTACTGGTATATTGAGACTTTACCAAGGAGAAAATATGTCCACAGCCCCTAAATCACAAATCCTGCATATCGCCGAAATGGTCAGTTATCAGGAAGGCTCGGTCGTCAGCCGCCAGATCACGAAGGAAGAAGCTGGCAATGTCACGTTGTTTGCTTTCGATGCCGAGCAAGGCTTGAGCGAACACAAAGCGCCCTTCGATGCGTTGGTCCATGTGTTGGAAGGCGAAGCGGAAGTGACCATTTCCGGCACACCCTATCGCCTGAATGCAGGCGATGCCATCATCATGCCTGCCAATGAGCCGCATGCCCTCAAGGCGATCCAACGATTCAAAATGTTATTGACGATGATCCGCGCTTAAGCAATTTGCCGCAGAGTTTCCTCTGCGGCATTTTTTTATTTTCGTAAGAAGTTCTCGAACTCGGTCAGGTCCACGCGGGCGGTCATGTCGAGGTCGATGGGGGTGACGGCGACTATTTTCTTTTTCCGCAGTGTGTACACATCTGTGCCTTCCGGCTCCTGGTCGATGGTTTTGTCGTGCTGGTAGCCGATGGGTCCGGGCACTTCCCAGGATGCGCGTTTGGCGGGAACTGGTTGATAGTATCGGTGACGCGAAAGCTTCGAGACTTCCCACTCCGTTTCCGGCGTGGCGTGACGCGGCACTTCCACCTTTAGCACATCCACGCCTTTGAAGAGCGTCTTCTCCAAAATGATCTTCGCAAAATAAGCGGTGAAATAGCCTGCCACATTGAAGTCGATCTCGTCAGAATGACTGAGATGATGTTGTGTGTCCATTTCAAGTGAGACGGCCATTGCCGGGTAACCCAGTGAGGCCGCTTCCATCGCCGCACCGACGGTGCCAGAGATGGTGATGCCAACCCCGACATTCTCGCCATAGTTGATACCCGAAACGACAAGGTCAGGTTTGTGCGGGGCGATCTCCAAGATGCCATGCAAGACGGCCTGCGCCGGGGAGCCACCCACGGCGTACACGCTCCATTCCTGACCGTTGACTTGTACCTGTTCCTTGCGAATGATTCCATCCGAGGTGCTGGGCAGGCTGCGCCCCATGCCCGTTGATTGTTCGCGCGGCGCAGCGACGGTGACGTAGCCGATCTTGGCGAGTTCGCTGGCGGCTGCCCATAAACCCGGCGAGCGGATGCCATCGTCGTTGGTGAGGAGGATGTGTGGTTT
>JAHDWC010000156.1 GCA_023382575.1 Anaerolineales bacterium | reverse complement strand
TATCCCATCGCTGTGATGACGATGAGACCCAGCGCTCCGGCTCCCAACGCATACCACGGAACGCTTCGCCACTCCCCAAGACGGCTGCCTACGAACATCATCGGCATCAACGCTGCAAGCGCCCCACCTGCATGGATGATGAACACGCTTTCCAGCGACCCAAGCCGTTGCGTGATCACGCTGGAGAGTGGACCTTGAATACCTATTGCCATCCCGCCGGCCAAGCCAATGAGGATGATAAAGAAGATCGGTTGCATTTAAGTTCCTTTGTTGTTATTCACCAAAGACGAACAGATCGCCAATGGATTCGCGATTAAAGTTGTGACGGATCGATTCCGCGAAGATGCTGGCGACGGGCAAAATTGTCAGCTTGGGGTGGCGCTTCTCTTCGGGAAGATAGACCGTATCGGTGGTGACGATCTCGGTGATTTGCGGTACGTCCGCCAGCCGTTCCAATCCGCCGCGCGTGAAGACGCCATGCGTACACATGACGAGAATCTCCTCTACGCCTTCCTCGATGAGCAGACGGCTCAATTCCAGAATGGAACCGCCCGTGGCGATCTCGTCGTCATAAACCAAGGCGCGTTTGTGTCCCTTGACCTGATTGCCCACCAAGCCGCTGATGCGTACTTCCGTATCGGAGACACGCTCCTTATTTCCAGCTGCAACTGGCAGGTTGAGGCTCTTCGCAAAACGCGCCGCAGATTTGGCTTGTCCCATATCCGGCGAGATGATGATGGTTCCGCTCAAGTCACGGTTTTCGAGATATTTTCCAAACACAGGACGGCTGCTCAACGGGTCGGTTGGGATGCGGAAGAAGCCGTGTACCTGCGGCGAGTGGAACATCATGCTCATGACATGCGTCGCACCGGCAGTCTTCAACAGGTCCGCGACGAGGCGGGCGGTGATGGAGATGCGCGGCGCATCCTTTTTATCCGACCGACCGAAGGAATAATACGGGATGATGGCGTGAATCTCAGATGCGGCAGCATCACGGGCGATGTCGAGCATCATCAACAATTCCATCAAATGGTCGTTGACCGGGTCGGACAACGCCTGGACGATATACACCCGGCGATAGCGGACACTGGCTCCCAACTGGATGTACAAATTGTCATTGCTAAAGCGTTTGACATGGGTTTCGGCGAGCGGCACGCCCAACTCTGCGGCAATGCCTGCGGCGAGCGGCTTATTCGAACTCCCGCTGAAGAAGCGCACTTCATCGGCGGAAACCAAGCGGCGAATCATTCCTGCTTCCATAATGGATCTCTATCTCCTTTTCCGCGATTATCACACAAACTTCGATTTTTCATCCTTCCATTTTGTCAGGCGCTGTATTGCAGGATCACCCCGGCGATGATGGCGATCTGCCCGATGTGATACATGGCAATGTTGTAGATGCGTCCATTGCGGATGGGGCTGACGAACTTGTTCCACGCCAGGACAATATCGGAAAGATAAAAGAACAACGCACCCACCCCCACAAGCAGGGATGCGCCCGCGCTCCAGGTCAGGTCGGTGAGTTTGAGCATGGCTGAAAGCAACATGAGCGAGATGACCATGCTATAGATGATGATCGGGATTCGCAAACGACTCTGTACCTGTCCGGTGAGCGAAGATAGGATGCGATTGATGACCCGCATACCACCCCAGCCGACCATCACAGCCAAGATCAAGCCCCAGGCAGATATTCCCGGCAGAGGGGTGTTGAACCCCACCAGATAGGCAAGATGCGCGAACAAAAAGGCCGCCAGCCCCGCCAGAAAGAAGCGATCCAGCGAGAACATCAAAAACACATCCCCCAACAGCGAAAGCAAAATCCCTGCCCCGAACCAAAACAATGCGCCACTCAACCCGACCGAAGTAAACAGCCAGATGAACAAAATGATCATCACGGCGGGCTTGGCAAGGTATTCAAGCGGTTTCCAATTTTTCCACAACGCCAGCGACTCAAGCGCGGCAAATAAAAGAGCTGCAATTAAGTAGATCATGGTTTCTCCTGCGAACATCGTACCATAAAGAGGACAATGCCCCATTGATGTTATACTGCGGACATGGTCACGAAAAATGTCACATTGCAATGGAATCCCGTACAAAGTTTTGTCCTCAAAGACAGCGACGATTTTCCAGTCCGCATGAAGAAGCCGGATGGCGTAAGCGCCTCGGATTTGCTGCCCATGTCGTTGATCGGTTGCGTGGCGTATGATGTGGTTGAGATCTTGCAAAAACAGCGGCAGGATGTACGCGAACTGCGGATCACGGCCGAGTCGACGCAAGATGATGAGCCGCCGTGGCGCTTCAGACAAATCCGCGTGTTGTTTCAAGCCATCGGCAGTGGACTCGACCCGGAGAAAGTCCGCAAGGCGATTCACCTGACCGAAGAAAAATACTGTGCGGTCTACGCCACCCTACGAGAAGTGGTTGAAATCACCAACGAGGTTGAAGTCGTAGAAGCATAAAAAAAACGCCGAAGTCTTTTGACTTCGGCGTTTTGCTTTAAATTTCCTTTGGAGGGATTCGTTCCAGCATCCATTTTGTGAAGGCGTGGATGCCTGCGCCAGCAAAGGCCAGCCCAGAACCAATCATTCCGGGAATAGCCAAGAGGGACGCCAACATGGTGATAAAAGAAGCGGTGTAATTGTTCGTCTCACGGTTCAAATACCAGACCGTGCCATCTTCCAAAACCGCATAATGTGATTCCAACTTCATACCCGACTGGTTATACGCCACCCCGATCAGGCTGAGCACTTCCCCGGGCGGGTTCACTGGAGGCGCATTGGAGGATTGCTCCAAGTACACATCGGGAGCTTCCATGATGAGACTTTCGGGCTGGTCCACAGGCTGCCAGCAGGTGGAGAGGTCAAGCGCCCAACAGGAATAATAGTTTCCGTCCACAGTTTCGACGATGAGCGAGTCCCTGCCGCCAGAGGCAACAGCTACGGGCGCTTCGGGCGGAGCGGGCAGTTGCTGCCAACCATCCTGCTCGGAAAAAATTCCATAGATCGCCAACAACATCACCGTGGGCAGGGCAATGAACAACACGAAAGCGCCAATGTACACTACCAGCGAGGCGAAGCGACGCTTGGCTTTGTCTGCGATGCGTGAGAGGAGCGCATCGACGCCTGCGCCGAGCCAGATCAAGGGAATGACGATGGCGGCAATGCCCAAGCCTTGCCGGAGGGTCATCTCGAATTTTTGCGCCGCGTCTTTGGGATATTCTGAAGAGGCGTATAGAACAGCCGGCGCGGCGACGAGAATCAAACAGGATAACAGGACCAACACGAGGAGCGGGATGAAGCGTCTAATTTTCATGGGATGTTCGGCTGATTATATGAAGTTCATGCGCAATGGCAAGCGTTACCAAAGTCATCCCGTACTCTGGTTGGAATTTGCATCATGCGCTGAAGCGCGTCTGCGGATGGATGAAAAGGTAATAGATCGCCAAGCCGCCGCTGTACAGCAAGACCGCAATGTAAACGATCAGGTTGAGATAGCGCGCAGGGTCGACGGTGTTGACAAGCAAAATAAATGGGACAATGAGTACCAAGTCATACGCGAGGAAGCTGAGCAACTGACCAAAGGCATTCTTCCAAACGGGGCGATACAAACCATATAGGAAGTAAAAGGCGTCACCCAAAAAGATGCAGCCGAAGATCACCGATGAATCGGGATTCAAATTCCATGGGAAGACTGGCAGGCGCAAGATCAACGCGCCACCTGCCAGGACGAGCGCCGCGATAAAAATTCCAAATGAAACCCGCACCAATCCCGGTGTTGGATGCGAAGCAGCCAAAGGAAGTTTGCGACTCCACAGAAACGCCGCGCCGCTGACGAGTGCCATCAAAGCCGAGGCGATGCCAAAGGTAAAGAGTTCCGCGCGTCCTTGCGAGGCCTGCTGAAAAAAATAAATCGCAGACGTGAGCGCGATGACAAACACATTGAGAGAACCGGCCGGGAGAATGCCCAGTTCACCCGTCCAACCGATCCACAAAGCGGCGGCGCTGACGGCTGCCAAGATCGAGCCGATGAACAGATAGGAATATCTGCCATCCTCCCACGGCCAAATGCTAAGCGCAAAAGGGAGCCGAAAGATAAAACCAAAGGCGAAAGCAAGGATGACCAGTCCGCCAAGCACGGTCAGAGCACGAATGAATTTCATACCATCTCCTGTTGAATCTAGTTTGCTTTGATAACCCCGCAGATTGATCGATGATGCTCCCCGAAAATTCCTACTGTTTAGACCATTTCCCCATTCGGCGCGCGGACGATAGATCCGCGTTTGATTTTGCGAAAGTTATGCTTCACATCATTACTTTCTTTTCAACCACTCCACTTTTGCCAATTCAGCGACATCGTGAAACTCAGGATCACCTGTCATGACAATGCCATTCAATTTTTGCGCAGCGACAACGACAAAAGCATCTGCATACGAAACTGGATAATTGGCTTTGACATGTGCCGCGGCAAAGACAGTCTGGTCATCTGCCGAAAGCACTTCAATGGGAAGTCCTTGGATAACAGCCAAAGCATCCTGTGCGCGTCCTAGTCCATAATTTCGTTCAAGGTTGTATAACACTTCACCAAGATTGATAATGGACATTGAAATATGGCACTTGCCTTTTTCGCCATCAGCCAAAATTTCTCGAACTCTTTGTGCTGCAGGCTCACCATTCAGATATGCCATGAGCGCGAAGGCATCCATGATGTAAACAGGTTTATCCGCCATTTAGAAATCGCTCCTCGCGCTTCTTTTCAAGTTCACGATCCGCTTTCAAAGACTCGGTCAACGAAGGTCCGCCCTTCAAAAAACCATACCCAGTTTTGACAGGGTCTTTCACAGCAGGGACAATCGCCAGCACTCCGCCATAGTCCACAATGACGACTTTGGCGCCGGGGTGCAGGTTGTATTTCTTGCGATATTCTGCTGGAATAACCACCCAGCCCTTGTTGGAAACGGTGAGTACCATGAGATTTTCCTTTCGTTATACCTTTTCAATAAAAAGTATAACACAGAACGACCCACCATACATTGACGTGGAAACTCAGCCCATCCACAGAACAGGGTTTACAACAATGCCCTTCCCGTGTGGATTTGAGAGCTAAGCGGACTTTTCACTTCGAACTTGTTCCGTTTTTTCGTTTCTACTTCACCACAGACGCAGACCGTCGTTCTTTGCGGGACCGATGCTCGAATTCCAGTAAAGATATACGATGAGCAACAGCACAACAAAGAATATCAGCCCATAGAAGGGACCAACTATTAGGAAAATCGTATTCTGGTCAAGCTCCGTTTTGATGCCTGTTCCTTCATCCACACAAAACCAAACAGCGGACCAATATGTCGCAGAGCCGATCTGGGATACATTCTGTGTATACGACATTTGCTGACCCGGGCAGACGAAAGGCTTGGCGATCAGGTTCAGTTGCGGGTACCGTGAACCGTATCCTCTGGCGCCTCCAATGACGCCCATGATCATGGAAAAGATCAATCCCACCATGAGCCAGAGGACGAGCGAACTGGTTTTGACCTTTTTGGTTTTCATACCGATAAATTCCTTTCTTCTAAAAGGTTAATGCGGTCATTTAACTGTAATGATTCAATTCCCTCCTTTCTCTATGAAACAACAATCCCCCGATGGTCTGTTGGTGAGGTTTCAGAAGTGAAGGAGAAAACCTAACCTCTCCCCGCCTACCACTCGCTATCGCTCGGGTACGCGTCCCCTACCCCCATTCGGGGGCAAGCGGGGAGAGACTAATACCCCACCGCATGAGACCTTTGTTTTGCCAATACCCACGCCAGCGGACAAGATAAGACTTGCCCCCATATCTGGGGGGAGGACGCAGGCAGGAGAACGACGAAGGATGGACGAAGGATGGGCGAAGGATCATCGAAGGATGACCGTAAGAGGAGTATGCCATATATGGGGGGGAGAATTTCAATTTCGCAGACCTCCGCGCCAGCGGACTTGTTCCATCCCCACCTCTACATCATGAAGATTACGCTAATTGCACCTTCAATTTTTTCCCTACAGCAGATGCAGCACGCTCCAATGTGATCAATGTGATCGAAGCATTTTCCGGATCGAGCAGACGTTCCAATGCGGCTCGACTGGTCTTCATGCGGCTTGCCATTTCGGTCTTGCTGAGTTTTTTCTTCTTCATTTCTTCGGCGATCTGATACGCAATGACACGCTTGATGGCAACTGCCTGCACTTCTTCATAAATGCCCTCTTCTTTGAGGAAGTCATCAAAATCACTTCCAACATGTTTCTTGTTCATTTTATTCCTTCTCTACTTTCTTCAGACGACGATGGGCGGTGTCTAAGTCGTCCTGAGGTGTCTTTTGTGATTTCTTGACAAAACCATGCAGGAGAAACATCGTTTTATCGATCACAGTAAATAATACTCTGGCAATTCCTGTACTAATATGCGAACGGACTTCCCACAGCCTGCGCCCCATTTTACGGATCAAAGGCATTCCTAGCGGCCAGCCATACTGGGCGGTTTTGATGTCTTCACCAATGGTCTGACGGTCTGCTTTCGGCAATTCCTTCAACCACTCGCGGACAGGTTCTTTGCCTGTTTCGCTTTTATAAAATTTTACGTGTAGGATTGGCTCCCGATCCTTGTTTTCATCCATAGACAGAAGTGTACCATAATTGGTACGTAAGTCAACCCCCGCCCTTCCTCCCCAAAATCCGACATTGAAGCGCTTCCTGAATCAACCAAACTATATATTGTCGGATTTTGGGGAGGTGCCGAAGGCGGAGGGGGTGAACAGCAATCAAAACAATACCCTCTCCTGAAGGAGAGGGGCAAACGGACTTGTTCGATCATGACGCCCATCAGGGAGAGGGCTGAGTGGATACGCCGATTATTACGCCAATCAGGGTGAGGTCCCTACACACGCTGATTATTATTCTAATCAAAATCAAACTCTCTCATCTTTTACTGGCAATTTATTTTATAAATTCAATAACTTAAACCCGTAACTTTTATACAATGATATTAAAAATTTTTCAATAATCCTTCTAATTTCTTGCGCTTCTAAATCCTTTTTACTCAACGTTAAATCCTTAATAAAAAAGCCGTCGAACTGCAAAATTTCGAATTTCACATTTGCTCCGACATTAATGCTTGCTTGAAGCAAGTTATTAATGCGAATATTCGTTTGCTGAGTTGGACCAGGAGAAAGATAACCTAATAATCTATCAGGGCACAAATTTACAGTTTCTCCAATATACATTGAAACATCGGTGTCATGTTGTATCATCCAACGATAAATGGCAGGCTTCCTATAATTTATCTTCATATACTCTGTAATTGGATTTGGAAAAATATAAGGCGTCATTTCTTCCTGAAACACAAGTTCCCATCTTAAAAGCGAATTATCGTCAATGTTTTCATAGTCTAGACTCTCATTAGGATAATTAATTTCATACTTCGACAATCGTGCTTTAATGGCAGCTGGTTGTCGTTGAAGAATTTCTGCAATATCTTTTATCCTTAATCCCTCCGCATATTTTTTCCTCAGCATCAAATCTTCTTTAACAGACCACTTTTCGTATGCTCGTGGATATTTTTGCCTAACCTTTTCAAAATGTCTATTCGGCATGATTACCACCTAAATTCCTTCTAAATTTGGGATAGTATCAGGAACAGTACACTATGCCAAATCAAAATTTACTAAAGTTTCATAAACCTTAGTGACACCTTTACCAACAATCTCATCATTTATATTTTCAAGCTATCAACTAACCTATTATCAAATACCATTTCTATTCGACCTAACCTATTACATTCTTCTAAATATTTAGGAACATAATCCTGAACCGTAATTCCAAAATGCGTTAATAGCCTCGACAGGATCTTGGAACCATCTAATGATGCCATCGTGGCGGCAGTAAGATGGTCAACAGTTAAAATACTTGTAAGCAAAGAAAAAATGTTATTAGATTGTATTAAAACGATTTTTAAATCTTCTAAAATCTTTGCTTTTAATTCTTCAGGGCTAACACCAAAAACTGCAGCACTCACTTCAAAATCTAGCAGATAGTTCTCGATGCAATATTTTTCAAGATGAATAAATCTTTCTTGGTCTTCAAAAATTTTACCTTTGTTGTCTCCGTCAACCATGAAATACGCCTTGTCGAGCATATTCTTGCTCTTAAGTGTCTCAAAAAACTTTCGCACATTTTCAGAATTACCTAAGGGGATAACATCAATATCCCTTCTTAATTGCAATGCTATGTTTTCAATTACAGTCTGATGTGCTTTGTCCTCTACTAAATAAGTAGTCTTTACGAAGGGTCTAACAGCGAATTCACTAACTATTACAGGTATTAAGGCAACTTCATCAAAATCGGATCCGCATCGTGGGCAAAGCTCATCATCTACAATCACCTCATCAACATCTTCTTCATTGTTCTGCTCTACTTCGTATTCAAAAGAAGGTCTTATTAACGGCCATCCTGCTTCCTCCGGACCAAACAAATAGTCAAAAATCAAACCACATTTACCGCACATCCATCTTTTTGGTTCATACAAATCTGGCAAAGTGTAGTCTACATTGATTCGTCTTATAACCATCAGAACCTCCTTTAGAAATTATAAACAAGGGACAGCATCCCACCCCTGACGCCGTCCCATTCACTATTCCCTATTCACTTCGCTACAACTTCGCAAACCTACTGACCACCTTCGCCAACCCAGCGGGACGTTCCGTATTCCCGCCCTGATGGATGCCGATGACCGTATCCTGTTTCGCATACGCCAAGTCCACGAAGGCTTGACCGGTAATGAAGCGCGCGCTGTCGATGGCGCAGGAGGTCACAAAGCCGATGCGTTGACCTTCGGCATTGACCACCGGGTCGCCGTTGTGCGCCATGCGCGTGCGCTGTTCGTCGAAGGTGAAGCGCACGACCACACCCTTGCGTTCTTTCTCACGCGCCACAAAGGCATCACGACCGATGAACCACGGCTTGTAGGTCTTCACATACGAACCAAATCCGCCTTCGGCAACGCCCAGATCACGCCCGTCGAACTTACCGGAACCCAAGCCCATCTCATGACCATACAACGGCAAGCCCGCCTCGGTGCGCAGCGAGTCACGCGCGCCCAAACCGATCGGCTTCACACCGAATGGCTCACCCGCTTTCAACACACCATTCCAAAATGCCACGGCGCTTTCGGGGTGAACGAACAACTCGAATGCCATCTTCTCACCGGTATAACCCGTGCGCGAAACGATCAGGTCAAAGCCGCCCACGTTCGCATCACATAATTCAGTGCGCTTCAACTTCATAATGCGAGCGCGTGTCTCATCGTCCACACCCATGGCGAGCAATGTGTCACGACTCTTCGGTCCTTGCAAAGCAATGTCCACGCGCATGTCGTTGCCCGATTTCGGGTCACGCAAGTTGCGGATCTCCGCGTTATACCCGTACGCGCGCGCCCACGGACGAGCGTTATCGATTTTCACTTTGCCGTCGCGCACACTTTCCAACCAGGTGCGGTCTTTGTCATCGTTCGACGCGTTGACCACCACCAGGAAGTTATCAAAGCCGCGGCGATAGACCAACGTATCGTCGATCACATCGCCATCAGGCGTGAGGAAGTGAGTGTACAAACTTTCACCGGGCAACAAACCTCCGCAGTCATTGCCGCAGACCGTGTCGAGGAAAGAGGCGGCATCCGCGCCGCGCACGTCATAGGCGCCCATGTGGCTCACGTCAAACAAACCCGCCGCCTGCCGCGTCGCCAAATGCTCCTCAAAAATAGACGTGTACACCACCGGCATTTCCCAACCTGCAAAGGGGACCATTCTGCCGCCGAGGTCTCGATGAGTTTGGTTCAACGCTGTCTTTTTGAGTTCCCCTTCAACTTCATTCCAAACGAAGGGCGGCAGCGCCTCTTCCTTAACGTTTGAGTTGACGCCTACAAACCACGGCTTGACTTCACTCTGAAGCGGCGGATTCGTAGCGGCGAGTTTCGCCTTCACTTCACTCACCACGAACGGACCTGGCACACGCTTGGTGCTGAAATCTTTCGAGCCATCCAAATTGAACGAAGTGTAGCCATCCGAAAGATC
>JAHDWC010000155.1 GCA_023382575.1 Anaerolineales bacterium | reverse complement strand
AGTACGTGTCATGCAGGTGCAAATCGGTGGAGACGGTTGCATTCGGAGGACCAGAGAGTCCACCCAGCAGGAAGACGACGATACCGCCCAACACAAAGAGCATGGGAGTTGGGGTGGAAATCTTGCCTTTCCAAATGGTTGCCACCCATGAGAAAAACTTCACACCGGTCGGCACAGCCACCAACAACGTGCTGTACATGAACGGAACGCGTAGATATTCGTTCATACCCGAGGTAAACATGTGATGCGCCCAAACCACAAAGCCGACCAATGCAATACCTAGAGAAGACATTGCAATCCAACGATAACCAAACAACGGCTTGCGGACGAAAACCGGCAGCAATTCAGAGATCACACCCAAGCCGGGCAGAATGAACACATACACTGCCGGGTGGGAGTAGAACCAGAACAAATGCTGGAAGAGTACAGGATTACCACCCTTGGCAGGGTCAAAGAAACCCATGCCAAGCAGACGTTGGAACATCACCAACTGGAAGGACAGACCGATCAACTGAGTGGCGGTCAGCGCGATAAGAGACGTCGCAATTGCCGCCCAAACGAAGATCGGCATCTTCATGGCGGTCATGCCTTTGGCACGCATACGCAACACGGTGGCGATCACATTCAGCGCACCCAAAATGGATGACCAACCCGCCACGAACACCCCCATGAAGAACATCTGCATACCGACAGGGGCACGCGCTGAAAGCGGCGGATATCCCGTCCAGCCTGTGTCAAAGCCGCCAAGGAACAAGCTCATCAGCAGCAACACAGCCGCAGGGACAGCAATCCAATAGGAGAACGCATTGAGACGCGGGAAAGCCATATCCTGCGCGCCAAGCAAAAGCGGCACCACATAGTTGATGATGCCAGAGATGCCCAACAAAATGGACACGATCATGATCATGCCATGCAGAGACATCAGTGTGTTATACAACTGCGGTCCGTTCTGACCGAAGAGCTTGATGTCCATTGTCAGGAATTGCAACTCGGAAGCGGCAAGTTCGGTGCGGAAGATCAATGCAAACAAACCGCCAATGCCGATGAGCACCAACGCCACGAGCGTATATTGAATTCCGATCACTTTGTGGTCGAGGGAAAGATTGATGTACTTTTCCCAGCCCGTGTGATGTTCTTCATGATGCTCAGGGGTGTCGATACCACGCGCCCACTTGATCCAGTCACTCGTCACACCAGAACCGACGAGGAAGAAAATGGCACTCACCAAACCGCCCACCACCCAGGCTGGTTCAGTAAAGAAGAAGGTATCGGTCGCGTTTAAGCCCATCAACACGCGAATACCAGTGACCAGTCCCGCCCCCGCAAGGATACCGATCAACTGCCAAAACAAACCGCGCGCAAGGGCGCTAGAGAAGAATTTCTTCATAAGGTTTCCTCTTCCAAATTATTTCAACGTTTGAATGTACGCGATGATGTTCGAAATTTCTTCATCCGTCAGGGTCGGGTAAGCCGGCATGGCAGATGGAGAAGTGAAGCCAGCGACGATCTTCGCATTCGGCTCAACGATGGATTCAGTGATGTACGCTTCATCTACAGTGACGGTCGAACCATCGAGCAATTCTTCTTCCTTGCCGAAGAGACCGAACCAGGTCGGACCAGTGAGCGGAGACCCATCCACTGAGTGACAGCCCGAACAACCGTACTGCACGGCCAGGAGCTTGCCCTGCCCTTCAGGGGTCTGAGCAGCTGTAGCGGCCAACAGTCGCTGTTCAGCGATCCAGGCGTTGTAATCTTCCTCGCTGGTCACTACGATCAAATTTTCCATGGCGTAGTGAGACATACCGCACAATTCAGCACAACGGACTTTGAAATTCCCCTGCAGCGTCGGGGTGATGCGATATTCGGTCACACGGCCCGGCACAACGTCCTGTTTGACGCGCCATTCGGGAACCCAAAAGGAATGGATCACATCCGTCGATTCCATCTTAAGTACAACCTGCTTGTTCGCAGGCAAATACAATTCATTGCTGATAATTCCATATTCAGGATATTCGAACGTCCACACGAATTGCTGCGCCTTCACGTTGACCACAAAAGCCTGCGGATCCACGCGTCGGACTTCGCCGAGGGAGTATGCACCGAGGTAAGCGAAGACTACCACGATGATGAGCGGGACAACCGTCCAACCAATCTCAAGGGTGGTGTTGCCTTCAAAATGTTCACCATCAGACGTATCGCCCTTCTTGCGGCGAAAAACGACCAGGCTATAGACCATTGGTACGACAATGAGGGAAAACAAAAAGGAAATGACGATCATTTCCAGGTTCCACAATTGGTCAATGGATGCGGCTTGCGCACTGCCCACCACAGGATGCATTTGCTTCGCCAGCCCGATGGCATCCAGACCAAAATAAGTGAGAATGGACATCAAAATGACCAAAATTCCCACAACCACAAAATGTTGCATAGTCTCTCTCCTGAAAAGATTAGCACGGGGAAAATCCCCGGTTATTGATGATACAAGTGTAATTTAGATATATATCGTCTAATTTGTCTCAATTTTCACAATTCTCGATTATAACAAACTCCATCTTGATTGTCACGCTTTACCGCAAAGTTTGTACAACTACTCTTACTCGCCATTAACTCTATGTCTTTCGAAGAAGCAAGCCGACGGTTCCAAAGTCGCCGTCGGCATAAAATCAGTCACTTACAACACACCAAGTCCCTGCGTGATGCGTGGGCTACCCACTCAAACCCAACTCGGAAAGCAACTCTGCGCTATGCTCTGCCGGGCGCACGTCCTCATAGACTTTCTTGATATTACCATCTAAATCGATCAGGAATGTCGTGCGTAACACGCCTTCATATTCCTTGCCCATGAATTTCTTCGGTCCCCACACCCCATACAAGTCACAGACTTTATGTCCATCATCTGCCAGCAAAGGGAACTGAAGCTGAAACTTCTTTTTAAACTTTACATGCGATGCAACCGAATCCGGGCTGACACCAAGGATGACCACCCCAGCCTTCTCGTACGCCGAATAATCATCACGGAAGTTACACGCCTCCTTCGTACATCCGGGCGTATCATCCTTCGGATAGAAATACAACACGACATGTTTTCCGCGATAATCGGAAAGTTTTCGCAGCGTATTGGTATCGTCCAATAACTCGAATTCAGGGGCAGGGACACCGGCAGAAATGGGCATGTTGAAAAGACTCCTTGGAAGATTGCGCGCTATTATAACTGCAATCCCGGCAGGATTTGAACGCATCCTCACAAAGCGGACAGGGATTCCAGTTCTGCAATCCGATCATGCCCAGAACTTATCAATCACGGGGTTAGGCAGTATAATTGCGCCCGCCTGTTGCGCGCAAATCCACCGGGGATGTGCTGGAACTGGCAGACAGGCATGACTTAGGATCATGTGTCGCAAGACGTGTGGGTTCGACCCCCACCATCCCCACAAAATCATTTATCAAAAACCTTAAGGTTATCGAAAGCTTTAGGGTTTCGGAGGAACCTTTGAACATCGAAAAACAATATCAAGAAGATCATTCCGTCAAGCTGGTCGTGGACGTAGACCCGCAAAAGATGGAAACCTATAAAAAACGCGCCGCGACCAAGATCTCTTCACGCGGCAGCATTCCGGGATTCCGCCCCGGCAAGGCGCCTTATCACGTCGTCGTCAACATGTACGGCGAAGCCGCCATCACTGAACAAGCCATTGACCTGTTCATCGACGCGGAATATTCCAATATCCTCAAAGAAGCGGATGTAAACCCTGGTGCCTCTGGCACACTCGAAAACATCGAAAGCATGGACCCACCCAAGTTCGTCTTCCGGGTTCCGCTCGCTCCTGAAGTGGACCTCGGCGATTACCACGCCGTCCGCATGGACTATGAATGGCAGGCTCCCGACCAAGCCGCCGTAGATGCCGCCGTCGAAGACCTGCGCCAAATGTACGCCTCCACCGAGACCGTAGAACGCGCCATCGAAATTGGCGACTACGTGCTGTTGGATGTGAAATCCGAAACCCCTGAAGTCAACCGCACCGGCTTCGCCACCTTCGTCCGCAAGGAAGACCGCGACACCGAATGGCCCTACAACGGTTTTGCCAAGGAACTGGTCGGTTTGAAGACTGGCGAAAGCAAGACCATCGAACACACTTTCCCCGAAGATTGGGAGTTGGAAGAACTGCGCGGCAAGACCGTCAGCCTCGAAGCGACCATCAAGACCGTGCGCGGCGTGACCCTGCCTGAGCTCAACGATGAATTCGCCAAGATGACCGGTGCTGGCGAAACGCTCGACACGTTAATGGAAGCAGTCAAGCGGGATGTGGAAACCCGCTCACAGAACGAATATGACGATAAATACTTCGTGGACTTGATCGAGAAACTCAAGGAAAGTGTGACCATCAAGTATCACGAGCACACGCTTGAGCATGAAGGTGAACATGTCCTTAACGAACTTGCCAACCGCCTCTCGCAGCAGGGCATGGACCTCGATACTTATTTCAAGATGCGCAACACTACGCGCGAACAATTCGTCGACGATGAAGTGAAACCCGTGGCGAAGAAGCGTCTCGAACGCGGCTTGATCCTAGATGAGATCGTCAAGTTGGAAAAAATCCAGATCGATGACGAAGCGTTGAATGCAGAATTCAATAATACGCTCAATAATCTCGTCATGCAGGGCGTGGACCTGAGCAAGCTCGGCGGCGGAAAGAAGGGACAGCAGCAGTTGAGCCAGTCTATTGCGATGGATGCTGCCAGCCGTGTGATGACCCGCAAGGCGTTGGATATGCTCAAGTCGATTGCGACGGGAAATTACAAGAGCCCTGAAGAACGCGAAGCGGAAGCGCAGAAAGCCGCTGAAGCGACCGAACCTGTCGAAGAATCCGCTCCGGCGGAGGGCGAGCAGGAAAAGCCCGCAGAGTAACCTAAGCCTTTTGGGGCTGACAGGTTCAACGTCAGAAATGAAGCGCGCGCCGCACCAGACCAGTGAGTTAAATCCACTTCAGCCGGGTGCGGCGCGTTGTTATATCGCCTACTGAACTCTAATATAAATCCAATACAAGTTCGGTAGCATTGTCCCAACCAAACAAGGAGACAACTCATGATCCCAGATTTTAAGAATGTAGTCCCGATGGTCGTTGAAAATACCGGACGCGGCGAACGCGCTTACGATATTTACTCGCTTCTGCTCCGTAACAACATCATCTTCCTCGGCACGCCCATCGATGACCAGGTGGCGAATGTGATCGTCGCCCAGCTTCTGTTCCTGAACCACGAAGACCCAGAGAAGGAAATCCGCATGTACATCAATTCGCCCGGCGGCGTGATCTATGCGGGACTCGCGATCTACGACACGATGCAGATCATTTCGAACCCGATCAGCACCGTGGCCGTCGGCGTGACCGCCTCGTTCGGGACCGTGTTGCTGGCTGCTGGAACCAAGGGTCGCCGCTACGCCCTACCGCATGCGACCGTCCACATGCACCAGCCGCTCGGTGGTGCTCAGGGTCAGGCAACGGACATCGAAATTCAGGCAAAGCAGATCCTGCGCTTGAAGAGCCTGCTCAATGGTGTAATGTCAAAGCATACCGGTCAGCCGCTGGAAGTGATCGAACGCGACCTCGACCGTGATTATTATCTCGATGCGCATCAGGCTGTGGAATACGGCTTGGTGGACCAGATCATCGAAACACCAGAAAAAGCTTTCAAATAGCCAATCGTACTTGACAAAGGAAGACCTCAAAGAAAAAATCTTTGAGGTCTTCCTTTGTTTATATTATGGGTATAATGCGCGCTGCGAAGTTCAGAATACGCGCTTCGTAAATCCTGAATCAGAGATCGTAATCAAATGCTTCCTTCAAACATAAAAGCTCTTATCCTCGACATGGACGGCGTCATCTGGAAAGGTGATGCGCCCATCGGTGACCTGCCCGCGACGTTTAAACGAATCCGTGAGCGTGGATTGAAATTCGTGTTCGCTACCAACAACGGGACGAAGACTCCTGAAGACTATCAGCAAAAGCTCGCCGACCTCGGCGTGAACGTGGAGGCGGGACAAGTCATTACTTCGGCGCTGGGAATCGCCTTCCTGCTGGCGCAGAAATATCCGCGTGGGACAAAAATCTTCATGATCGGCGAAGATGGCATCCGCGTGGCGCTGGAAGAAAAAGGCTTCGACGTCCTCAGCACGGAACGTGCCACCGAAGCGCAGGCTGTAGTGATGGGCATCGACCGCGGTATCAACTTCCAGAAAGTTGTTGAAGCGACCTTGCTCGTGCGGGCGGGAATCCCATTTTATACGACCAATACAGATCGCACCTTCCCTACTCCGCGCGGAGAAATCCCCGGCTCGGGCTCGTGGTTGTCAGTCATCACGTCTGCGACGGGTGTGCAGCCAACAGTCGCCGGGAAACCCTTCCCATATTTGATGGAACTCGCCCTGGAGCGATTGGGCACATCCAAAGAAGAGACGCTTGTCGTCGGCGACCGCCTCGAAACGGACATTGCAGCGGGTCAGGCAGTGGGATGTCCAACTGCGTTCGTGCTAAGTGGCGTCTCCACTCGCGCCGAAGCCGAAGCGTGGAAGCCATCCCCCACCCTCATGGCAGATAGTTTGGAGGCGTTGGTAAGGTAAACAAAAAGAGTCCCGTGCAAAACACGGGACTCTTTGAGATTTTACTTAGGGGCAGGTTTTTGTATCAGATTTTATAGCAGCAGTCCCGGCACTATTGAAAGATGCAACACCAAAGGTTGATGTCACACCTGCGTCATGGTAAGTACCTCCTGGCACGTCAAACTTCGTAACATTAGCTGAAACCTGACCAATTTGAGTTCCATTCAAATAGATATAGAACCCTTCTTCATTATTGGACTGATCCTCCCAAGTGAGAGTTCCAGCATGTTCATATTGACTTCCATTCACTGTACAGGAGAGAGTCATCACAGGATTATTCACCGGAGCAGGAATTGACAGAGTAGCCGTTGCGCCCGTTGCTGTTGCGGTCGCAGTACCAGGGGTGCCAGTTGTCGCTGTTCCGCCCACCTTTACCTTGATGTAGAACGACGTGCCGAAATTCTGTCCGCTATCGTTGGTCAGAATCCAATACCCGATGGCATCCCCCGCCGTCGAAGGCGCTGTCAACTTGATAGAAATATCCGCAGACTGCCCCGGCGCGACAGAAATCCCAATCGGGGTCGCCGTTCCACCCATCGCATTACCAGAGACAAAGCTGACCTTGTAGGTTGCCGTCCAGGCACAAGAGCCATTGTTCTGCAACTTCCACGTCTTGGTCAGAGACTGTCCCGGTGTGACAGCCGTATCATCGGGAATCGTAACATCCGCCACATAGACCGAGTTATTACACCCCACCGCGCCCGAACCGCCTCCGCTCGACGCAACCGTATTCGTCACCAACGGCTGTTGAATGAAAGACGTCGGGCTGACAGGCGGCGTAAGCGTCGCCGTCGGGGTTTCCGTGGACAGCGCCAGGGTAGCCGTCGGCGAAGACGCCATCAAAGTCATCTGCTGCACAGCGAGCGTCGCCGCCGCATTCGTATACACGGCATTGACATCGTCAGCGCCATCGTCCCCGCTATTGAAAGAAGCGATCAAAGCAATGATGCCAGCCAGGACCAACAGTCCCACCAGCCCCCACAAGATCGCATTTCTAGGAATGGTTGTTTTAGGTTTCATAGGTTTCAACATGAGTTCTCCTTTGTTCCATGCAAGGCTTAGGATTATATTGGGCGAAAATTAAGAAAACATAGGAATTTCCCTACGAAATTCCTACTTTTTTCGTACGAGGCTGTTTTTTTCAGGGTTTGGACGAGAAAAAGCCCGGATTGGTTCCCCTCCGCAATGGTAGGATTTAACAACCCGCTGGGGTAAAATGCTCCTTGCGCTTCATTAATGACCCTTATGCTTATCTACGACCTCAGCCTTCCCACCCTCGAAACGCTCCTGCAAGAATGGGACGAACCCGCCTACCGCGCCAAACAGATCTGGCAGGGACTATATCATCATCTCTATTCCTCGCCCGAACAATTCACCAATTTACCCAAATCTTTGCGTGAAAAAATGACGCAGAATCTTGCATTCTCCGCCTTCAAGGTCAAAACCTATCTTGACTCATCGGATGGCTTCACGCGCAAAACGCTCTTCGAGTTGCCGGATGGGAATCTCATAGAAGCGGTGTTGATGCGTTATGGTGACCCCGCCGATGACCCGCAAATGGCAACCTCCGCCACGAATCGACGCGGTGCAAAAAATCGTCGCACTTTGTGCATATCCACACAGGCGGGCTGTGCCATGGGATGCGTCTTCTGCGCCACCGGTCAACTAGGATACAAGCGAAATCTCTCCAGTGGCGAGATCGTGGCGCAGGTCATGTATTACGCACAGATGCTGAAACAACAAGATGAAGTCGTCAGCAATATTGTCTTCATGGGCATGGGCGAACCCTTCCATAACTATGACAACACCATGGGAGCGATTGACCGTCTAAACGACGCCGACGGCTACAAGTTCGGCGCGAGGCGATTGACCATTTCCACCGTGGGGCTTGCTCCACAGATCCGTCGCTTCGCTGACGAAGGTCGGCAGGTCAATCTCGCCATCTCGCTCCACGCCGCAGATGATGATGAACGTCTCGCCATCATGCCAGTCAACAAGCGTTATAAAATTGACGATGTAATCGCCGCTTGCAAATATTACATCGAGAAAACGCATCGCCGCGTGACCTTCGAGTGGGCGCTCATCAGCGGGGTCAATGACTCGCCGGAAGTGGCGAAAAAACTCGCGACACGACTCAAGGGATTGTTGTGCCATGTCAACGCGATTCCGCTCAACCCCACCCAGGGCTACAGCGGCGAAGCAACTGACCGTCAGCGGGCGGCTCAATTTAAAGAAACGCTCGAAGCGGCGGGCATCCCCTGCACCATCCGCATGCGGCGCGGAATCGACATCGCCGCGGGCTGTGGTCAACTGGCGGGGGCAAATAGCTAAAAGGCTGAATTATCCAACTATCGGGTAAGCCAAGGCGTTGTAATCATCCTGTTATAATGCCTCTCACATTTGACTAAACTTCCTCTAATATCATTTGCAAATTCATTCCTCTCTAACCTTAGGTGAACTTCAATGGATTCAAAACGTAACTGGCTGGATCGTCCCATACATTCTTCGCTGCCTGCGATCACAATTGAGGTTGTGATCTTTGTGGTCGTGATGCTGCTGGCTGTGGTCACGCGTTTCTATGACCTCGAATCGCGCGTCATGAGCCACGACGAAAGTTTGCACACGTACTTTTCCTGGCTGCTCTATCGCGGACAGGGCTACGAACACTCGCCCATGATGCACGGTCCGTTCCAATTCCATGCGCTTGCGCTTTCCTACTTCCTATTTGGAGTCAGCGATTTTACTTCGCGCATTCCAGCGGTTCTGTTTAGCATTGGCACCGTTGCGATGGTCTGGTATTGGAGGCGTTATCTCGGCAAATGGGGCGCGCTCATCACAGGCTTCTTACTGGTTATTTCACCCTACATGCTGTACTACGGACGTTACGTCCGCAATGAGTCGTTTGTCGCGTTTTCCGGCATTGTCATGTTATATGCCATCCTGCGTCATCTTGAATCTGGCGGAAAAAAATATCTATTGATGCTCGCCGCGGCGTTGGCATTGCATTTCACATCCAAAGAAACTTCCTTCATCTATACAGCTCAGGCGCTGCTTTTCCTCGCCATTTATTTCGTGGTACAGGTCACCCGCCGCCCGTGGAAATCTGCTGAAAGCGATTATCGCAACTTCATCATTTCATTGGGAGTGACGATTCTGCTAGCCGGAGCCGCCGGCGGATATATGCTCTTCACCCGCGACGCCTCCACCTTGACCGGAGCGGAGACAGCGCTGCCAGCCAATCCATCTGAGACGGCTTCGCCACTCACCCCGCATGAACCGGCTATTTTTTCACTGACGACCATTCTGCTGGTCATTGCGTTCATCGCGCTGATCGTAACTGCGTTCTTCCTGATCCGCGGGTACACCTGGGAGCGCATCCGCACAGACCGTTCCTTTGAGTTGCTCATGGTGACAGGGACGATTGTGTTGCCGCAACTCTCTCCATTCCTCG
>JAHDWC010000154.1 GCA_023382575.1 Anaerolineales bacterium | reverse complement strand
GCGCCGCACCAAGAACAACCCCGCGCTCATCGGCGAACCCGGCGTCGGCAAGACCGCCATCGTCGAAGGGCTCGCCCAACGCATCATCGAAGGCGATGTCCCTGCCCCGCTCATGAACAAGCGCCTGCTCCAATTGGATGTTGGCTCGCTTGTGGCTGGCACAATGTACCGCGGTCAATTTGAAGAACGCCTCAAGCGCATCATCGATGAGTTGAAGCAATCGGGTGCGATCCTCTTCATAGACGAAGTCCACATGCTCGTCGGGGCAGGAGCCGCCGGCTCTTCCGTCGATGCGGCAAACATCCTCAAGCCCGCGTTATCCCGCGGCGAGTTGCAAGTCATTGGCGCGACCACGCTTGATGAATATCGCAAACACATCGAATCGGATGCTGCGCTCGAACGCCGCTTCCAGCCCATTCAGGTAGATGAGCCTTCTGAAGAAGAGACTATTCAAATCCTCAAGGGCATTCGCGGCGCGTACGAAGAACACCATCATTTGGTGATCTCCGATGAAGCGCTCGAAGCCGCTGCGCATCTTTCTTCACGCTATGTGACCGAACGCTTCCTGCCGGATAAAGCCATCGACCTGATCGATGAATCTTCCTCCCGCGTACGCATGTACAAGAGTCCCGCCGCGAAACATGCCAAAGACCTGTTCAGCCAGTTGCGCCAGGCACGCCAGAACCGCGCCCTTGCGCAAGAGGAAGGCAATACCGAAGACATCAAGGAATGGGAAGAACGCGAAGGCGATCTCGGTGCGCAGATCGAACGCCTGCGCACCGGTTGGGATCGCGCCACCAGCCCTGTCGTCTCGGCAGAAGATATTGCTGAAGTCGTCTCCATGTGGACGGGCGTGCCGCTCATGCAGTTGGCGGAAGAAGAATCCCAGCGCCTGCTCAAAATGGAAGACGAGCTCCGCAAAGCCATCATCGGTCAGGAAGATGCGATCATTGCTATCTCCCGCGCCGTCCGCCGCGCACGCGCCGGTCTGAAGGACCCCAAACGCCCCATCGGTTCATTCATGTTCCTCGGACCCACCGGCGTAGGCAAAACCGAACTCACCAAGGCGCTCGCCAAGTTTATGTTCGGCAGTGAAGATGCCGCCGTGCAACTCGATATGTCCGAATTCATGGAACGCCACACCGCCTCCCGCCTCGTGGGCGCGCCTCCCGGATATGTCGGCTACGAAGACGCTGGTCAATTGACTGAAGCGCTGCGCCGCCGCCCATATTCCATCGTCGTCTTTGACGAGATCGAAAAGGCGCATCCCGAAGTCCATAACATGCTGCTCCAGATCATGGAAGAAGGTCACCTGAGCGATGCGAAGGGACGCAAAGTGGACTTCCGCAACGCCATCATCGTGATGACCTCCAACATTGGCGCAGACGTGATCAAGCGTCAGTCCAACCTTGGGTTTGCGTTGAAGCGCGACGAAGTCACCGAAGAAAAACTATCCTACGAAGAGATGCGCAAGAAGTTGAACGAATCGCTCAAGCGTGCCTTCCGCCCCGAATTCATCAACCGTTTGGATGCGGTCGTCATCTTCCGCTCGTTGAACAAGGAAGACATCCAGAAGATCGTCTCGCTCGAATTGGAGAAGGTCGCCCTGCGCCTCAAAGACCATGACCTGGTGCTGACCGCCACCGGTGAAGCGTTGGCATCGCTGGCAGATCAAGGCTTCGACGCCGAGTTTGGCGCCCGCCCACTGCGCCGCGTCATCCAGCAGAAGGTGGAAGATCCACTATCCGACAAATTGCTCTCCGGTGAATTCGCCGATGGCGCTTCGGTGGAAGTCAACGTCAACGAAGACGGCGAGATCGTGCTCAACAAGCAACAAGAAACTGTTGCCGAGCCGAGCATATAAAAGCTACTAGACCTGACAGGTTTGATAAACCTGTCAGGTCTTAATACGATGACCAAGCAAGAACTCCTCAAGCAAGCAGACTATACCTTCCAACGCGGAAACCGCGAACTGGCAAAGAAATATTTGTCAGAGTATCTCGCATCCTACCCGGATGACGAATCCGCTTGGATGTTGATGGCAAAGATCACAGGGCAGAAAGAACATCAGATCACATGCTATGAACGCGTCCTCAAGCTCAACCCCAACAACACCGAAGCCAAGATCGGGCTGACACGTGTGAAGTCGACGATCAACCCCACGTTGCCGCGTTCCGCTGTCAACGTGAATACAAATCTCTGGCAGCCAAAGGTCAACCCGTCCCGAAATTTGATGCGCGGCGTGTTGGTCGCAACGGTTATTTTCCTGCTTTTCGGTACAACCAGCTTTGTGGTGGCACGCAACAACCCGTCATCGAAGGTGGCGCAAATCCTCATCGTTGCCACGCCCACCTTGCAGGCGAATACTTCTGCGGATGGTGTCGCGCCGGAAACAGTCGCCGAAGTTAGCGAGAAATATCCCGAATATTTGCCTCTCATGAATGCGTTGCTCGGCTTCGCCGTGGACAATGCCCAAAGTGGCATGGAAGGCGCGCCCGAACGCCCCGGCGACGAAATCATGGTTTCGGAACAATCGGGTGTGGAAGTGGAAACCATGCTGGAGAACGCCGTGCCTCAGCCGGGTTCGCTCGCTTCGGTCACCATTACCGAACAGCAATTGACCTCCTGGCTGGCGATGGAAATGCAAGACAAACCCGACCTGCCATTGAGTGACCTGCAAGTGTATTTGCGAAATGGGAAAATTCAAGTTTGGGGAGTCGTCAGCGGCGGCGAGAACACCACCTCGGCTCTCATCATCGGCAAGATCCACATCGACGAAAACAAGAAGCCCTATTTCGAGATCGAGTCCATGCAGGTAGGTCAACAGGTATTACCCGACTTCGTCACCTCGCAGATGACATCGTGGCTGAATCAAATACTGCTGGAAGGACTCGAGAAGCAGGCTCCCGGCTTGCAGATGATGAACATCAAGGTCACCAGTGGATTGATCACCATCTCAGGGATGCGATAACCGCTCACAGAGTTAAATCAAAACTCGCCTCATATCAACGAGGCGAGTTTTTTTTGTAGGTTATCCCACATTCCCAACCAAATCCAACTCCGGTGCGATCTTGCGCATGGCTTGAATAACGTTGCCGACATGCTCCCACAAATCCACGCCGAAATCTTTGGCAGCATGTTCCATTTCCTCGCGATTGGTTCCGGCGGCAAAAGCCTTATCCTTCCATTTCTTTTTGACCGAACTGGCTTCCAGATCATACAGCGAGCGAGATGGACGCACCAATGCCACCGCTGTAATCAGACCCGTGACCTCGTCACAGGCGCAGATGGCTTTGCGGCGCAGGGTATCACGCGGCAATCCCAAATGATCGGCGTGACTCAAAATATCCTGAATAATATCTTCGGGCACGCCGCGCTCGCGCAAGATCGGCGCGCCATCTTGTGGATGATGATCGAGTGTGGGATGAATTTCCCAATCGAAGTCATGGAGCAGACCGATCAAACCCCATGCTTCCACGTCCTCGCCGAATTTTTCAGCGTAGAAACGCATCGCGGCTTCGACGGAAAGCATGTGTCGCACCAAACCTTCGTTCTTCACATACTCGCGCACAAGGGCTAAGGCTTCTTCACGATTCATAGGATTCTCCAAAATGATTTATTCTATCGGCTCCATCTCACCGAGGATGGGCATGGGCTGGGTGAACAACACATCCCATGCGGCTTGGAATACGGCAAAGGTCTCGCGGAAATTCCACCATGCACGGGAACGTTTGAGGAAGTAACGATTGTCCGCTTCCACGCCCACAGACTTGACTCCAAACCAACTGCACAAAGTTAATGACCGTGGCATGTGAAAATCCTGTGTGATCAAGATCGCCTCGTCCACGCCGAAGATGTGTTTGGCGCGATAACAAGTATCGTAGGTGCGCCGACCTGCATAGTCAAGGACGATGTCTTCATCTGCCACGCCACGCTCGAGCGCATATTGTCGCATCGCTGCTGGCTCATTGTAATAGACAGAACTGTTATCGCCGCTCATCAATAGCTTGTCCACTTTACCGGCTTCATACAATTGAACAGCCGTCTCCACGCGATCACTCAACACGGGTCCAGCCGAGCCATCCTGCCGAAGACCGGCGCCAAAGACAATGCCTACACGGGTCGGCTGTACTTCGTCAACGGTAAATGTGCGCGGCAGGGCGTACATCCACATCACAAACCTTGGGGAGAACAAACCAAGGGCAACAAAAAAACTCAACACAAGCGCGAAGCGCCAAATCCATCGAAATATTTTTTTCAACATAATCAAACTTGCAGCAAATTCTTGGCTATTCTATCAAATCCGTCAAATCCAAACCCGAAGCCTGTGCGAGTGTGATGAACTCGGCATAGGCGGCATCGTCGATAGGCAGCATTTCATCGAAGCCATATACGGTCTGCATGGCAGATTTGCCTTCGGGTGTCAGCATCAGGTCGATCAACGCGCGCTGAATCACGCGGCGCATCTCCACCGGCAGGCTGGTGGCTATCGAAATATTTTCATATGGGATGATCGCCGGAATGCGCCAGATCACAATGACCTGTTCCATCACATCGGGATAATCCGCTTCAAGGATCGGGGAGGTGCGGGCATCGACGAAGGTCGCGCCAAAATCACAGATGTCATCGGCGTAGACGCCTCGCACCACATTGGGCTGTCCCTCCAGGAATGCCCCGCCTCTCGTCTGGACCTGAGCCTGATTCAACAACCCCAAAGGAATCACATACCCTGAGGGCGATGTCGTGTCGCTCCAACAAGCTTTCTTCTCCTGAAATTGCTGTAATGCCGCCGCAGCCTCGCCGATATTTTCATTGCGTGCTTCATCAAAAAAAGATTCGAAGTCTTTGTTGCGATTGGCAATGATCTGCGAAGCGTAGAAGGTTTGTCCTTCGCGCACCCGCGCCAGCAGCGCCGTAGCGGAATTGTCTCCACGTGCGACCACGAACGCATACGGCGAAAGCGACGCAATATGAGCGTTGCCGCGCGCTAGTGATTCCACCAGCGCATTCTCACTTGCAGGGACAACTGTCACTATGCGATAGCCTGTCCGCGATTCGAGGAAGGCGGCAATCGTGTCGCCGGCGGCAATGAAGGCTTCGTTGGGATGCGAAGAAGGAGCCAGAGCGAGGATCAAAGGATTCTGGTCAGTACCAGGCTGCGCCGTGGCTTGAGGCGTCTGCGTAGGTGCAAACGTTGGTGCGAGTGTGGGAGTCGCTGTGGGGGCGTCCGCAATCAACTGCACCGGGAAGGAACATCCCAACATGATCAAAAGGGAAAGTATAAGTAGTACTTTTTGCATCTTACGAGATGGTGTATTCGTCATCATAATGGATTTGCATACCCGTCTGAGATTTCGTTTTTGTAAGAAGGGGAACGCAATTTGTGACCGTGGGTATTATATAATACGACATGTAATGAAAGGATGAAAATGAAAAATACTCTTAGCACAATTATGTCCGTCCTGATCTTGATCGTGCTGGCGGCAGGCGTATATTTTATCGTAGAGACGGTACGCGAAACAGCCGCCGCGGCGGCCGCTCCGATGGAGCAGGTCAATGAAGCGAATTATGCGTTGCAAACTCAGGTGGCGCAATTGATGAATCCCACCCCCACCATTATCCCGGACCCGGTCACGTATATCAATGAGATCCGCGCGCTGGCACGTCTCGAGACCATTGAGTATAGCATTTCGCAGGTCGTTTCTTCAGAGACCAATCAGGATAGTCCTATTTTTGCATTCGCATTCGGGAGCAAGATTCTCGTGCAAATTCATGGCAAGGTCATCGCTGGCATTGACATGGAAAAGCTCCAGCCGGGTGACATGCGCTATCAGGACAATGTCTTGTACGTGGTGCTGCCCCCAGCGGAAATCCTCGCGGTGACGTTGGACGAAGACCGCACCGAAGTCTACACGGTTCAAGAAGGTATCTTCGTGGATGTAGACCCAAATCTTGTGCTGGATGTCATCGACGTGGGCGAGGATAAGATCGTCAGTGTTGCCGTTGAGGATGGCATCCTTGTGCAGGCACAGGAAAATGCCGAGGCATATTTGTACAAGTTCTTCAATGCACTGGGCTTCAAATCGGTGATTTTCGAATAAAGACAAAACCGGGGCGGGAAATCCCGCCCCGGTTCATTTATGGCGTGCAACTCACGGGGAAATTAACCGTCTCGGTGTATTCATTGGGGGTCAGGATATGCAACTTCACCCAGTATTCATTGGGCGCATTGATCTGATAATACTCATTGATGACCTGCGTGCTGGCTTGCTCAAAGATCAATGTACCAACATCGGATGTAATGCCCGTGCTGACTTCCCATTTCCACGTCAACAAAGTGGGTCCGTTCGTGGTGATGGTCGCTTCAAAGAAGACGGTCTGTGGGAATTGGCTGCAATTCACCACAATGCGGTTCGGTTCCACCCGCAAGCTGACATCTGTCACAGTCACGAATGGAAGCGGCAAAACCGGCAGGGCTGTCGTGTCATCCAATTCATCCACCACATCTGCGAAAACCCAGCACACACCACCCGGATTCCCAGGATCACGCACCAGCCACCAGGTCGATTCCTGGTTGCGTCCCACTGCACGCAAAGATTTCCCATTCTCGATCTCATTGAGAGACTGATAAACGATCCCGGGACCAAACCGGCAATTGACCGCTTCCGCCGTCACCCGCATCGACACTTCAGCCGCATCAGGCGTGGATGTAAGCGTGGGCGCGGCTGTCGGTGGCGGCTGACTTGGCGGGATGGTAGAGATCGATGTGGGCTGGGGCGTGGGGGTCCCTCTGCAAGCCAGCAAGCCGAACAGAACGAGTCCTGCAAGCAGGACAAGGCGCTTCATGTTTCCTCCTATTCAATTATCAACCATTGCAACTCTCCATCGGCGTTGGAGAGAAAGGCGACAAACAGTCGCCGTATTACTTAACAATAACAGTGAATGTGACAGTTTGTTGCGGTTCTTCCGCATCTGCAGAGGGCGGATAGTACCCAAGAGTGATTTGAGTCTCGCCAGCGGCGATGGATTTGAAAGACAGGACATCCGCGCCGCCAGAGCCGGGCTGAACGGGTTCATCGGCAGCGTATTCCCTGGAAATAAACTCGATGATGCTCGCATCTGGCTCGCTGACAAATTCCCAGTGATAGCCTGTGCTGGGATTCGAATCCAAGGCGATGGTAAATTCGTCGCCTACAGTCACCTCAATGGGTTGAGCCGGATCGGAAAACTGCAACCCGGACTGACTTGCTCCGCAAGCCGTTAAGACAAATGCAAACACTAAAATTGAAAACAGAAATTTTTTCATGATGTACCTCTTTAAATTGGAAATTGACTTTCGTTCGCGGGCAGGGAAAAATAAAAGGTGGCGCCCATTCCCGCTTCGCTCTCGACCCAGATCCTGCCGCCGTGAACTTCGACAATTCGCTTCACGATGGCAAGTCCCACGCCAGTCCCTTCACTGCTGGGGTCAAGTTTATCAAACAGCCCGAAGATGCGCCCATGCAAGTCGTGTGGGATGCCAATCCCATTGTCACGCACAAAGAAAACCGGCAAGCCGTTATCTTCACCTTCGCACCCGATCACAATCTGCGGATTTGGCTGCTCACCCATGAATCTGGCGGCATTATCGATCAGATTTTGCAGCACCTCGGTCAAGCGCTGACGGTCGCCATATACATCCGGCAGATCAGGCTCAACTGTGACGCGGACATTGTGCTGGGTCAATTGTCCATGCACGATCTCCAACGCCTCTTGAACCAAATCTCCAAAAGCGATGGTCTGCGATGGGTTGACAATGCGGCCAATTCGGGAAAGCTCCAGCAGCTCTCCTAACAGCGTATGCATCCGCTTCACAGCATCACGGATCCGCTCACTGTCATGTTTGAAGCGCGCCATGTTATTCGTTGCCACATCCGTTTCGAGATATCCCAGAAATCCATTGATGGTCACCAGCGGCGATTTCAGATCATGCGAGACGGTATACGTAAATCGTTCCAGCTCGGCATTCTTGAATTCCAGTTTTTGAATCAGCTGACTGCTGGTTCGTAATTCGTTTTGCAGGTCGTTGAACAACAGGGAATTTTCAAGTGCGATGGCGACCTGATTTGCAAACGCCACAGCGACTTCGGCATGATGTTCGTTGAATTGCCCCTTTCTTATACCGTCAAGCGCAATAATGCCGAGGATACGTCCGCGGGTTTTGAGCGGAATGGCAAGCCACGATTGAACGTACGTATGAGGCGGGGTTTGAAAATCGGGCAACTCCTCTTGAACGTTGTTATTCAAAATGAATGGGACTTCACCGCGCAAAATGGGCAGGGCAGAATTATTATCGTCAGTGACCATGACCGTATCGCCGGTGGCTTCCAAATCTGGCAGATTGCGGCCGCCAATGAGCTTTTGAAGATTCCCATCCACCCGCCAGATGGATGCGGAATCATAAGGGACGACGCGTACGATCTGGTCCAAAATATTTTGGATGATCTCTTCGAATTTAAGGGTGCCGATCATGACCGCCAGACTCTCGCGCAAGGTTTCGGATTCGGCATTCTTCGCCTCCAACTCCTTGATGAGAGCTTCTCTTTGCTGTTCAGCGGAATGCTTGTCTGCGAGCTCTTTTCGCAATTGACGATAGCTTTGAAACAAAGTTTCAGATAGAAAGCGCACCATCATGGCCGTCAATAAAGTGATGGTGACCGCCGAGAGAAAATCCCCGAGCAAGCTGCGGGTGCGAACAGCCGGGGTATAAAGAGAATATAAGTCCCCAAAGACCAGCCATGCCATGGCCGCAATGATGAGTAGGGTCAAAAAGATCATCGAGCGCGTCTTGGTGACTAGGCTGGCGACGATGAGAATGGCGGGAAAAGCAAGGATGCTGATGTGATGGAGCCCCAATCCATTGGTGGCAAGCAGGGTATTGAGGACGGTTAGCACAACAGAGATAAAAATGGCAGCAGCTTCAAATTTCTGACGCTGCACCAACAGATACGTTGCCACAACCGGCGGAATGGAGGCGAATAGAAAGATTGCGCCAAGCCAGTTGCCAGTGGCATAAACGATAAAAACCCCGACGGTCAACCCAATTATGATAAGTGTAATAAATCCGTAAAAAACGATTGCGATGCGGCTTGCATCTCCGTAGATTTCACCCAATGGAAGCGTTCTTGAGTCTTGTCGATTATGATCCATGGCCTCTACACCTCGATAAAATGATGCCTCCATGTTGATAAAATCATTTTACCGTGTGTTGACACGAAAGTATCTTAAGAAGTGTCTGTCTGAAAATATCTGTGTTATACTAATTAGAATATTTGTTCTTTTTTTACTGGCGAAAGGAGCATGAGATGAGCAAGCAAGTGATGGTCTTTGTCGGCACAACCAAGGGCGGATTTATTTTTACCAGCAACTCAAAACGCAAAAAATGGGATGTGAGTGACATTCATTTCAAAAGCTGGAATGTGATGCACATGCAGTTGGATAAACGCGACAACCGCCTCCATGCGGCGACGAGTCATTTTGTCTATGGCCCCACCACTCACTATTCCGATGACTTTGGCAAGACATGGACTCAGGCAAAGCAAGTCCCGATTCTCTCGCGCCCGTCTAAATCGGGACGCCCCGCCGGGACGGTGGAAGAAGCGTTCCGCTCAGAGGGTGGTGAGAGCGTGAAGGATATCCCCGAAAAAATGAGCAAGGTCTGGCACATCGAACCGGGACGTGAAGGCGAACAGGGAGTTTTGTATGCTGGCGCACAGCCTGCTTCTTTATTCGTATCGCGTGATCGCGGCGAAACCTGGGAATTGAACGAGAGTTTATACGACCATCCCCAACGCGGAGAGTGGAATCCCGGCGCGGGCGGCTTGACGTTGCATACGATCCTGCTTGACCCCACAAATTTGAAACGCATGTATATTGCAGTCTCTGCGGCGGGTTGTTATCGCACTGACGACGGCGGAGAGACATGGGCGCCGTTCAATAGAAATGTCCGCGCTGATTTCATGCCAAACAAATTCCCCGAGTTCGGTCAGTGCGTACATAAGATGGCAATGCATCCCGCGAACCCAAACCGCATCTACCAACAAAACCACTGTGGCGTCTATCGCAGCGACAACGGCGGCGAAGATTGGATCGACATCGGCGAAGGCAAGCTGCCATCACGTTTCGGCTTCCCCATCGCGGTGCATCCCACCGACCCAGATACGGCATACATCGCCCTTGAAGAA
>JAHDWC010000153.1 GCA_023382575.1 Anaerolineales bacterium | reverse complement strand
CTTCGCGTCCCTGACGGATGCAATCGGGCACGGCGATGCCGCGATACGAACTGCCCGCCAGCGCCAGTCCGCGCGGCAGCAGACCTTCGATCTCGTCTACGCGCTGTAAGTGACCGACTTCTGCCTGTGGGAAGCCATCCTCCCAGCGGAAGGCCGTCCAGGTTTGCGGCTCGGCGGTGATGTGCAATAACTCGCTGAGTTCCTTCTTGATGGCAGATAACAAATGCTCATCCGGGAGTTTCACCATCTCCGGCGCGCCGCCGCCGATGAAGATGCGTAACACAGCGTAGCCCGCCGTGGACCGTTCCGGCATTTTGCGTGACGTGAACGTGACCGCATCGATCAGCCGCTTTTCACGACGCGGAATCATCAAGCCGTTGACGACCGGTCGTTTGGGAATGTCTTCTTCGCGATAGACCAACGAGACCGTGCCAATGTTTTGCTGGCGTAACGCCGCCAGCTTTTGGCTGGCTTCGGGCGCGATCTGGCGGAGTAGTTTGGCGGTCTGTTGTGCGAGGGTCGCAAAGAGGACGCCATCGGCGTGCAGGCTTTCGCCGTTGGCGAGGATGACCTGATAGCCGTGCTCGTTTTTCGTCACCGTTTCCACTTGTGCGTTCAAACGCAGATCTCCGCTGAGTTGACGGGCTAATTCATCCGTTAGCACCTGCAATCCGTTTTTGAAAGTGATGAAGCGCGGCGTATTGCTTTTCTTTTTATGCCCACGGAAGGCGCGTTGAAATGCGCCAAGGAACAGCCCGCCGCCTTCGCGTTCCATCTCGCGCATCACCGGCGAAGAGACCAGGATGCTTTGTCGCTCCGGGTCGGTGTTGTAGATACCACCCAGCACCGGACCGATGAATTTATCCAACGCCTCCTGCCCCAAACGGCGGCGGACGAAATCGGCCAGCGATTCATCTTCGGTATCGCGGCGGGCAGGTTGGAACGGCTCCATCAATAGACGCAGCTTTCCGCGCGGACTCAATAACGGCGTGGATAAGAAACGGGTTGGCGAAACAGGGATCGGGTGGAGCGAAGCGCGATCCAGCACATAGATGCCGCTGGTCTCAGAGCCAGGGTCAGTGACCTGTTCCAGCAATCCCAATTCCTGCGCCAGTTCCCACGCCTCCGGCTTGCGTGTGACAAGCGTATCGGGTCCGCCTTCCACCAAAAAGGAGGCGTTGTTTAATTCAAGGGTTTTGGATATGATCTTGCCGCCCCAACGAGTTGAGGCTTCCAATAGGGTGTAATCGATGCCGCGTTGTTGAAGTTCCCACGCGGCGCTCAACCCGGTAATGCCCCCGCCAATGATCGCGATCTGCATACACATACTCCTGTGATGCTCTCCTCACCGATTTGTATTGTATGAGTTTTATGGAGTACGCCTATGGAGATTTACATAAGTTTTAATAAGCATTTACTAAGAGTAAGTTTACCCAAATATCATTCTTTGATATGATTTTTGTTACTACCCGATCTGACCTTTTTTGGTCAAATAGTCGGATACAAAATTCTGCATGGAGCATCAATGGACATCAATTGGGTTGGTTTGAGCGCCGCACTGGCGACCTTTTTGGGAATTTGGATTGGTCATGTTTCGGTTCGTAAGATCGAGCGGGAAGTGGTGAATGTTTGGATCCCGGCCGGGATCGCATTACTGGCCGGCTTTGGTTTATGGCTCGCCTCCACATTGACCTCGAACCTGCCTTTGTCTGCGGCGAGCGGCATCGTCGGTGTGACCTTGCTGTGGGATGCGCTCGAGATCGCCATCCGCCAGCCGGCGCGCGTCAAACATGGACATGCACCCGCCAACCCGAACAATCCGCGCCATCGCCAAATATTGGCGGACTATCCCGAAGCCACCACCGTAGACCTGCTCGACCGTGACCCCATCGGCAGAGCCTATAGCGCTGAAGAGATCGCCGCCCTCAAGGCAGGTGGACGATGAACTTCTTCGGCATTTGGATCTGTCTGGTGACCTTGTTCGTGATCGGCATGGGCTTCGTGTGGGTCATCCGCGGCGAGCGCTTTTTTGGTTACCTGTGGTGGCCGTATGTGATGACGCTTGGCATTCTGTGCATCGTCGGCTCGCTTTTCGCTGCCAACAACTGGGTCTCAGCCTTATGCGGCGCAGTGGGCGGCTCGTTGATCTGGGGTGCGACCGAACTCAAGGAACAAGCCGTGCGCGGCGAGTTGGGTTGGTATCCGTTCAACGGCAGGAAGATCGACCCGCCCCTGGTGAAGATCATCAAGAAATGGAAAGCACCTAGTTTGTAACGTATCATCCGCCTCCCCAAAGAGCCTTTGGGGAGGTTTTCATTCAGTGGAGGCATGGCACAAAAGACACCTGTTCAGCGTCCATTCTGCATGATAATTTTTATTGTAGGAGCGAGACATGCATAGAACCCCCCTGATCCTGACGTTGTTGGCATTGATCGTATCTGCCTGTGCGGCGCAGCCTGTCGTGCCGACGACGCCCAGCCCATTGCCAAGCCAGACTGCCACGTCCATTCCAGCGACATCCACACCGCTTATTAGCGCATCGCTGACGCCGCCTGCCAGCCCGACTACGACATCCACGCCGACTTCCACATCTGTGCCGCAGGTCGCGGCGACAGCGACATCCATTCCGCCGGTGACGAGCATCTACAACCCATATGCTGTAGTGCGCGTCCTGCCGGATGACGTGCTTAACATCCGCGCCGCTGCCGGGGTGGGGAACCGCCTGGTAGGGACGCTTCAACCGACGGCGTCAGGCGTGATGCGCACGGGCGCCAGCGCCACAGCGGACGGTGACCTGTGGGTCGAGGTCCAAAACCCAAGCGGTGGCACAGGCTGGGTCAACGCGGACTTTCTGACGGAGTCCGTTTCTTCTGCCAGCTTCTGCACGGACTCGCGCGTGCTGAGTCTGATCCAAAGCCTGCAAACTGCCATGCTCAAGGCAGACGACGACCTGCTGGCTTCGTTGGTCAGCCCCGTCCACGGCATGGATGTGCGCTTGTGGCGCTATGGCACAGTGGCGAATTACTCGCCCGAAGAAGCCGCCTGGGTCTTTCAGTCAGAGTATCAGGTCAGTTGGGGAGCCGCCCCCGGCACGGGCGATGAGACGTTGGGAACGTTCAGCGCCCAACCACTGCCAAAATTGAAGGAAGTTCTCAGCTCAACATATTCACTGCACTGCAATGATGCGCTCGATCTGGCGCTCTTCTCGTTACAGCCCTGGCCCCCGGAATATGCCAATATCAATTTCTACACCCTGTACAAGCCCGGCTCTGAACCCTATGGTGGCTTGGACTGGCGCGCCTGGACGGTGGGCGTCGAATATGTGCAGGGACAGCCCAAACTCTTCGCGCTCATCCACTATCAGTGGGAGCCGTAGCAGCGCGCCTCAGGGACTCTCTGGAAACAAAACCGACCAGGCCCCTTCGTCGCCTGCCAACAACCCCAACCCCGCGCGGACCGGCTTGGGGCACGGCTGGGCATCGAAGACCGTTGCCACCTCTGCTGCGGCGGGCGAGAAGTAGGCCATCACCTCACAGTGCAGGCGTCCTTCTGATTCTGAGCGCGTAAAGACCGCCATCTCAGGCGGACGCCCTGCCTCGGCAAATGCACGCTGAAAGAACGCTTCGATCTCGGCGGACGGTAGAGACGCCATGATGCCATCTCCCAGGTTGATGGAATACCAATGTGTCATGAGTAGGGCTCCTGTTCGGCGTTGGTCTTTTTCGTTGCGAGGAAGAGGTCTTCGACCTTCTTGCGGGCCCACGGGGTTTGACGTAAGAACTTAAGGCTGGATTTGACGCTTGGGTTTTCGTTGAAGCACTTGATGGGAATGCGCTTCCCTAATTCGGTCCAGCCGTATTGCTCCACCAGTTGTGTGACGATCCTTTCGAGCGTGATGCCATGCAGCGGGTTGTTGGGTTGCGGATGCGCCGTCATCGGCTAGAGGACTCCCAAGGCAGGTTTCAAGCCTTCCGCCCACGAGCGGATGGCGTTCCAATCGCGATGATCGCCGCGCGGGAAGATTCCGAGCGCCACCGAGAGGCGCAGCAACAGCGTATCCCAATTGAACGGCAGCTTGTTGAAATCCAGCCTGCCCGCAAAGAGACCTTCACTCAACGGCTTGACCAGCGCACGCACGGGGTCCATCCAGCCCAGCACACTGGCGCGGTAGTTCTCCGCCTGCTTCATAGACATGGTAATGCAAACCGTGAACATGGCAAAGCGTTTCTGCGCCAAGGCAGACCGATGACTTTGGATGAAGCTCATGGCTTCGGGCAGCCACTTCGAGCCGCGGACGGCGCTGCCTGCCACCACCACTTCATACGTGGATAGGTCTTTCACCTCGCTCATGGGCATCACATCCACCTGTGTGCCCCCCTCTGCCAGAGTCTTGCCGATGGCTTGCGCCACTTCCGCGGTTGACCCCGCCCGGCTGGCGTACGTTACCAAAATTCTTGTAGTAGACATTGCGTCTCCTTTTCGATCACGCTCTATACTTAATTACACTCTTCACTGTATCACAACTCATGGGTCATGTCAGTGCGTGGGTTGTTAGGGGTGCAGCGCTTAAGGCGCGTATTGATCCCTACCTTGTTTCCTGCACTACGAGATTGTCAATCTGCAATCTTGCTGAATTTCCATATGATATAAAGAACGCTATATGGGTATCACCAGCATTTGTTAGATTCCCATCTTCCCCTTGTGGTAACAGCATTCCATTTATTGTTGGCGTGAATTTTGTCCCCTGTACTGTGATGCCGAATCTATTGGTTGAGTTTAGCTCTTTTGATATTAAATCCGTAGATGTTTTTGGAACAATTTCTAGATAGCGTTTGTCATATGTCAATCTCAAGCTATAGAAACTATCTGTAATGAAATAGTTGATGTAGTAATAATCAGTGCTTTTTCTTCTTAATTGGAAGCCAATAGCAACATTGGCATTGGGAGAAGAATTTAGAATCGTTACATCCATTTCTATATGAAAATCTTTTGGAAACGTAAATGGTATTTTTATATAGGTTCCGCAATAAAATGAGTCATGTTCATCTGGGCAGCTGACATCAATGACATATTTTCCTGCTGCTATATAGGAGGATGAAGTATCAATATGCCAATTGTTATGATTGTCAATAAAGGTATCCTCAAAAATAACTGTAGAGGTAGGTGTAATAGAATGTGTGTTTAGCGTCCAAGTCGAAGTCGCTGCCTGGCTAGGAATAGCATCTGGAGTTGATGTTTCAGTTAGGGCAATTGTGGATGCTTGTAATGCTTGGGAGGTTATTGCGTTTGATGTATGACGTGCCTCAGCTGTTTGAGTAAATTCGGCAGGTAATGTCGCTGTTGATCGATTTATAAGCGCTACTATAATTAACGCCATAGCACCTATGACAGCTATTGCTATTTTTAGTAAGGGCGACTCCTGATTACTTGGTTGGCTAGAGTCCTTTTTTTCTTTCTGTTTGCGCCTACTCATCAGACACCTCCACTCACGAAGAGAATCACATATCCATATATCTTAGTTGCGGGCGATAGCGAAGCAATCTCGACCTTCTGCTCAATTGCCGATTTTTATATTGAGGCGTGAGATGATCATTTCGTAAACAAGCCGTGCATAAATGCTGTAGATCAAATAGGGAACGATAAAGCCGATGACACTGCGCCAAATGACGACAACAGTAGCCGCTTGCGAGGTGAGATAAAGAAAAAAGATCAAGCCAGCCCATGCAACACTGCTGACCGTTGCCACAAATAACTGATAGGTACTGACTGGAATGAACAGGGAAAGGATAAATGAAAGTCTGGATGCTCCCTTCGCAGGCATTTCTTTCTCCTGCATGAATTTCCCATACATTGGCGGTACGGGAACCTGATAACGGTCGAAGAGCTTTTTTCGGATCTGGTTGATGCCGCGGGCATACCGAACGGCGTGGGCGCTGTGGGTGGAGAGGGATGATACATACAGGGAGCCAATGGTCGCGAAGAAGATCAGCAACGCCCCGATTGACAACTTCTGTGCAATGAGTACCGCCGTGTTAAGCGGCGCAAATTGGAAGACGACGATCAACACGCCCAGGATGGCGGTCATGAGGGTTAGATAGTAGTTGAATAAGTTTTGGAGGCCGTGCTCGGTTTGATTGTAAAAATCACGTAACGCGTCATACTCTTTCAATAGAATTTGTAGACCCTTTTCTTCCGTCTCGTTCTTCCTGGGTTTGGATGCCGCTTTTGTGTTCGCTGCCATGGTTTGCCTTTCCTTGTTGAATGACAAAAAATAATTCTATTACTGCTCAGAATTCCAACAGGCATGTCATTGCGAGGGCGATAGCCCGAAGCAATCTCCTCTTGAAACAGGGGATTGCTTCTCGAAGACTCGCAACGACATAATAATCATAATTCACCCTTGAATGCTTTATCAAGTATCGAAGCCATCCCACAAGGGGACAAGGTCAACGTCCGACTTCGTCGCAACTCCTTATCACACCCTTTGGGTGCCCCGCCCTTGGACTGCAACCGCCCAAAAGCATGGGTAGGCAACGCATTGACCTTCGCCATCATGCACGAACCAGCCTTGCCAGTTTCCTGTTGAAATCAACGCTTTCAACTTTCCATCCGGCATTTGCCCATGCACGCGCATTGACGTGATTGCCTTCCTTCTCATTTGCCCACCACGCCTGATATTCGTAGGCAGAAGCAGGCAATTTGGCGTTGATTATTCTTTCAATCTGCTCAAAGGAAAGAACAACTTCATTCTGATCTTCTGGCAAACCAAGTAAGTACTTTTCAAGAGGGGTGTATTTCCCAGCCATTTTAACCGCCCTCTTCTAAATCATCAGGCAGATAATTATCTGCATCCAATTCTTGGATACGTTTTTTGAAGACCCTTGAGAAGGTTTCCAGGGTTTCTGACATCCAAAGATGATATTCATTCCAGCGCTGCTTTTCTGACAGATCACTATTGAATTTATTCAGAATAACCCTGCATTCAATCTTGGTTGGTAATTCTTTCCAATCAAGTTCTTGTCCGAATTCTTTCTCAATAGTCTCTTTTTCATCTTCCAGAAGGTGAAAGTGAGGCTTTGCGTCTGATCCCTTTATGACCAATCCAATACCAATTCGCTTTTCTCTTGTGTTTGTAAATGCAAACAAATGAAAGTTTGATCTTCCAATTGCAAAATTCATCCAATGTTTTGGAGATGGTTTCTGTGGGCGCAATGACCCTTTTTTCTCTTTCATAAATCGTTGGAAAATTGTCCAATATTCAAATTGAAGTTTTTTTATTTCAGACAATTCCCCAGACTCTAATCGTAGCGCTGCCTGACTGACCGAATGGGTCCATAAATTGGGCTTGCATACTACATTGAACTTTGGTGCAACGGGGGAGTTACCTATTTTCCATAGCTCTATCTCTACCCCAAAGAAATTAATACCTTCTTCAGTTATTTCGTTAAGCCAATCTAAAGCTGCGCGATGTTCGTCTGTAAATTCAGCGGCTATCCAGATAATAGTAACTGCCTTCAACCCAGCTGCATATGTCATCAACTGACCGAGGTGTTTATGGTCTGTAGGCTCAATTTGGTTTTCAATGAGTACCCAGTCTTGCGAATTGATATCCCTGCATAATATGTCAGCCCGAAATGGACCAACACTTTTCTCTTGTGACTCCAGTTCGAGTTCCAAATCTAAGGCATCACCGAGTTTTGCCAGATTTTCTTCGTTTGCAAGCCAGGGCGTGAAATTGCTTGCTTCACTGGGAAAGATTTCTCTAAGATTTACCCTGACAAGATTTCCTAATGAGGGAATATTCATGCTTACACCTTTTTTCCTTTCTGGCTATGAGCCGAGTTCTTTTGCTATCACCTCGAACCATTGACGCTTCAACATCTCGTTGACTTTTGGCTCGGTGAGTTTTTTGTATAGGTCGAGTTTGGTGTGGACGAATTCCAGCAAGAGGCGGTCGAGCACTTCGTTGAATTTATAGACCTTGTCGGCGCGGGTGTTTTGGGCGGTGAGGACGGCTTGCAGAGACTCGTCGGCTTCGAGGCGGGTGCGGATGCGTTGAATGTCCACTTTGTCGTCTTCGGTGATGTTGAGTCCGTAGGTTTCATTCAGGGTGGTGATGATATGCGAGAGCAGGTCTTTTTCATCGTTCGCGCCGCCTGTGCCGCCATCCCCAAAGCCAGGGACGGAGCCTTGCTTCTTTTCGAGTTCGATGCTGCCTGAGTAGGTTTCTTGCAAGCGGAAGGAATCCAAGTCCACGGCGTCCCGGATTTCGTAGGGCAGGCGGGTGACGCGGCGCGGGAGTTTGCGATTCAGGGCTTTGGCGAAGACGTATAACTTTTCCAAGTCCACATCTTCAAAGGTGATGATTTGCGAGACGAAGCCATACAAGCGGATGAATTTCTGCAAGGTAGTGCGGAACTCTTCGCGGACATCTTCGGGCTTGTAGCCCCATTGAATGACGACCCTATCGAGCACGGGTTGGAGTTTTTCGAGCGGGATGTTCGGGGTGTAGAAGACCTCTGCAAATTCTTCGATGTCGGCTTGGGTGAAGACTTCAAAGCCTTTCAACTCGGTTTGATGGTCGTAAAGTTTGTTCGGGTCGGTTTCTTCTTCGAGGAAGGTGGTTTGATAGTAGGGCTGGAAGGCGGCTTGCACGGATTCCCATTCGTTGACGAAATCAAGCACGAAGGTATCGGTCTTGCCTGAGCGGGTGCGGTTGAGCCGGCTGAGGGTTTGGACGGCTTGTACACCGTCGAGGCGTTTATCCACATACATGGTGTGGAGCAGGGGCTCATCGAAGCCTGTTTGATATTTGTTCGCCACAACCAAAATTCTGTAATCGGGGGTCTTGAAGGCGTCTTCGATGGCGACTTTGGGCGGGAGTCCGTTGAGGCTGTTCTCGGTATATTTTTCGTGCGTGTCGGGGTCGGTGACTTCGCCAGAGAAGGCAACCAATGACTTGAAGGCGAGATTCTTTTCTGCCATCACCTTACGGAAGGTTTGATAAAACTTGACCGCGTGCAAGCGTGAGCGGGTGACGACCATTGCGCGACCTTTGCCTTGAACGGCTTGCACGGTCTTTTCCAAAAAGTGGTCGAGCATGATGCGGGTCTTTTGTTCGATGGCGTGCTCGGTCAAATCCACGTCACTGGTGAGCAGGCGGATGGCTTTCTTCTTTTCGTATTCATTATCGGCGGGGATGCGCTTCACCAACTTGAAGTAACGCTTGAAGGTGGTGTAATTCTTGAGCACGTCGAGGATGAAGTTCTCTTCGATGGCTTGGCGCATGGAATAGATGTGATGAGCCACGAATTGCCCGTTCGCGTCTTTGCGTCCGAAGAGTTCGAGTGTTTTGTTCTTGGGCGTGGCGGTGAAGGCAAAATATGAGATATGAGTCTGCCGACCACGGGCATGGATTTCTTTCAAGATTTCATCTTCCAAATCATCGCCCGTTTGGTCTTCGATTTCGGCTTGCTCCAAGTTGACCGAGAGCGTCTTTTTGAGGTGCTTGGCGGATTCTCCCGATTGGCTGGAGTGGGCTTCGTCAATGATGACGGCGAAGCGTTTGCCTTTGAGTTCGGTCATGCTTTGCGAGATGACGGGGAATTTTTGCAGGGTGGTGACGATAATCGCCTTGCCCGTTTCGAGCGCGGACTTGAGTTGAGCGGAATCCTTGTCAATCTTCTTGACCACGCCTTCGGTTTGCTCGAATTGCTTGATGGTGTTTTGCAGTTGCCTGTCGAGCACGCGCCTATCGGTGACCACGATGATGGAATCGAAGAGGCGTTCTTTGTCTTCGGGCTTTTGGTAGAACGAGGCGAGTTGATGGGCGAGCCATGCGATGGAGTTGGATTTGCCCGACCCCGCCGAATGTTGGACGAGATAATTCTTGCCCGCGCCGTCCCGCTTGACCTGAGTCAGAATCGCGCGCACGACATCGAGTTGATGGTAGCGGGGAAAGATAAAGGCTTCGGTCACTTTCTCGGTAACGGAATCAGTTTTCGGGTCGTAGGAACGTTCCGAAATCTGCTGAACATGCAGGTAGTTGTGAATCAATTCCAGCAGGGTATCCGCCTGCCAGATGTCTTCCCACAAATAATGAGTCTTGTGCCCATTTGGATTAACGGGATTCTCGCTGTCTTTGTTGAAGGGGAAGAAGCGGGTCTTCTCGCTTTGCAGGTGGGTGGTCATGGAGGCACCTTCGTTACCGACGGCGAAATGCACGAGACAACGCTTGAAGGCGAGCAGGGGTTCGC
>JAHDWC010000152.1 GCA_023382575.1 Anaerolineales bacterium | reverse complement strand
TCATTGGTTGAGCACGAAGTTCAAGAGACTTTCTCCAATCGATTCCGCGAGGCGTGGATTATCTTCCTCCAGCACAAGCGCCAGCGCCAGCGGTGTTCCTTGCCAGTTAGGCAACGTCCCTGCCAGCAACCATGTGACCGTGGTCTCGTCACGGCTGGCTTCGCCTGTGTGAAGCCAGTAAGGCGTGCCAGTTTGGATATAAGATACTGCCGCTTCTCTCGCCGCCTCTGGCTGGAGCACCTCTCTGGGTTGAGCCAACATTGGAAGCACCACCCAACCCTGCTCAGGTGTATTGACCGCTGTTGCGATGCGTGGCGCAGGCGCAATGCCCTGATAGCTCAATGCCGCCGCCGCCAGGCTGACCTGCAATGGGCTGACATTGGTTTGATCGCTGTTGATTCCTGCATCGAACGCCACTGGCATGTTAAGAATAGGAGCTTTGTAGAAACCAAGTTCTTCGTAAAACTGGCGCAAAACGATGTTGGTGATGTCATTTTCGCCAAATTTGGCAAGCAGCAACGGCTCAATGACCGATGCATCCATTGGATACAACCCCTGGCTGGCGCGATTTAACAGCGGCGCGTTCTCATCCTGTGACAGGGCTTCTCCGTTTTCATCCAACAGATTTGGGTCAAACGTGGGATGCGAAGCCATCACAACGATTTCACCCGTTTCCGCATTCAGCAAGACGAGCGCGCCGCGGTGATTTCCCAGCAAACGGTCGGCTTCGGTTTGCAGGGTCAGGTCAAGGCTTAGGCGTACATCCAGTCCGGGTGGAGGCGTGCCATACAGCAACTGGTTCCAAAGGATCAAGCTGGTGGGATTGCCTTGTAACCCGCGCAGATAAGAATCCACACTGGCTTCGATCCCAGCCTGCCCATAAACAGGATGCGTATAGCCAGTAACCGACGCAAGATCTGGATACAAATAAGTGCGGACATATGAGCCGCTTTGTCCTTGTGTGATGTTGATGGGCTGATTGTTCTTATCCAAAATTTGTCCGCGTTCCACAAATCGGTCAGCAATGGCGCGGCGTGGGTTGTCGGTGCGGGCGAGTAGATCAGGCCCGCGGATGATTGCCCACCAGGCAGTTGTCAACGCACAGGCAGCAAGCCCCAAGGCAAGTGCGGCTCCAAGCAGTGAGAATGGGCGCGGGTCATGTAATTCAGCAGGTTCGTTGTCTTCGGCGTTGCTGATGACAAGCAAAAGGAAAAGCGCGATATATGAAGTCAACAGCGACGAGCCGCCATATGAGACGAAAGGTAACGTCACACCAGTGAGCGGAAGCAGACGCACATTTCCACCGATGATGAGCAAACTTTGGATTCCAAGGTAGGTGACGATACCCGCCGCAAGATAACGTTTGAAGCGGTCTGCGGCGCGGAGAGAGGCGATCAACCCGCGAGCAAGGATGATCCAAATAAGCGCGATCAAGCCCAAGGTCCCGATCAGCCCCGTTTCTTCTGCGATGGCAGCGAAAATAAAATCGGAGATGGCGACCGGCACCAAAAGCGGACTCCCGATCCCCAAGCCTCTCCCAATTGTGCCGCCATTCGCCACTGCCAACAGCGACTGAACGATCTGATAGGAATTTCCGGTTGGGTCATGCCACGGGTCGAGCCAGCCCGTCACGCGGACTTGAATGATGTCGATGAAAAAATAGCCGAGCAAAAGCGTCAGCGAAAGCAATGCTACAGACGAGATGAGAATTCGCCGCTTGCCTGTAGCGATGAAAATCATCACAGTAAAGATTGAAATAAAAATGGAGGCAGTTCCAAGGTCACGTTGGACGATTAAGAGCAGCAGCGCCAGACCGGTTAGCGTGAGTGTTGGAATTAATAAGGGAAATGAAAATAGACGAATGCTGGCGCGGTCGGCGAGATATGCAGAAAGATAAACGACCAGCAACACCTTCAACGCTTCAGACGGCTGGAAATAGACACCGCAACATCCCAACCAGAGTTGTGGACCCACCCCGAGCGGATTCGTGCCGAAGATCAAGGTCAGCGCGGTGATGAGCAAACCGCCGCCGAGGATCAAATACTTATATCGGCGGAGCAGGCTGAATTTTGGAGCGAAGCGCAAGGCAACGATCAGCACGAATACACTGATCGCCAACCAAATACTCTGGCGGATTCCAAAGCTCTCGTCCAGCCGCCAAATGGTGAGCATACCCCAACCGCTCAGTAAAGCTGCCGCGGGGAAGATGTACGGATCACGTTCAGGAAGGTATTTGTTGATGGCGTGGTGTGCCAAAAATACTACGATCCCCCAGACGGCGAAACCGAACCAATGTGCGGTTCTGTAATCCACATGCCAGGAACGTTCACGTACTGCTGGTGCCAGGCTGAGGATAACGGCTTGGACGAAAAGGAACAATGCCGCCCATTGCAACAGACGGCTTTGGGTTTGATGATTCATCCCTTAATGGTACTTTACTTTTGAGACTTGCCGCAATGTGACTTTCGGGCTGGCTATTTGTAATATTTCCCGACCAGTGGGCGTAACTTTTCGAGCGTTTCGGCAGGGATCACTTTCGGGTCGGTGATGAGTGCGGCAGACAGGGCGCTTTCGCAGGCGCAATCTTTTTCAGGTTTCATGTCACGCACCAAATTGCGGATGGCAGCTTGCGCGACCTCAGTGTTTTTGTTGAGCGTCTGGATGACCATCTCCACGGTCACTGGTGATTCGCTGACGTGCCAGACATCATAGTCGGTAACGTGAGCCATCGTCGCGTAACACATTTCCGCTTCACGTGCGAGAAACGCCTCAGGGCAGGCGGTCATCCCGATGATGGACATGCCCCAACTGCGATAGGTTTGTGATTCGGCTTTGGTCGAGAAGCGCGGACCTTCGATGGTAATGAAGCTCCCACCGTGATGAGTAGTCGCCCCAGTCGCGCGGACAGCTGATTCCAATTGTCCAGAGAGATCATCACAGAACGGGTCTGCCACGCTGATGTGCGTGACCAATCCCTCCCCGAAAAATGTGCGCGGACGATTTTTTGTGAAATCGAAAATATTGTCGGGGATGACGATGTGCCCGGGTGCATAATCCTCGCGCAGAGAGCCGCAGGCGCTAATGCTGATGATGCGCTCTACTCCCAATGTTTTCAAAGCATAAATATTTGCGCGATAAGGCACTTCACTGGGCGTGATGTGATGTCCGATGCCATGCCTTGCCAAAAATGCAACCTGTTTCCCCTCCAAGGTTCCCACTGTGATCGGGGCGCTTGGTTTTCCAAAGGGCGTATCCAGGTCAAGGGTTTCGGCGTCTACAAGTCCCTTCATGTGGTATAAGCCCGAGCCGCCAATGATTGCAAGGGTTGCCTTGGTCATGATTTTCTTTTTTCCAGTCTTTGGGTGGGTTCGATGATCACATTTTCAGAGAGGCTGATTCCCAGCCGGGTGGAGCCGCAGCGGATCTCGTCGCCGGAGGTGATCACTGTAGGCATCGTGATCGGGGAGCTGTTTAAGATTGTCCCGTTGGTGGAGGCGAGATCTTCCAACCACCATTGCCCATGATGATAGACCAACTGGGCATGTCGCGCAGAGACGGTGTCATCCATAATGGGGACATCACAGCCGGGATCGCGTCCCATCGTGATTTCAGGCTGGGCGAAGTGTTTGAGCGTGGGCATCCCGCCTTCATGCTTGACCATGATGCTGATTCCCGGAACGCGGCGGTTTGCAATCGTATAGCTCTGTCGCTGTACCTCGCGATAGAGATAATACAACACCCATCCAAGAAAACCATATAAAGCCAGGGCTGTGACCAGCCTCAAAGCCAATACGATGGGTCCGCTCATTTCTTATTTAATTTGGCTGTGGAATGTTCTTTGAGAATGGCTGTCGGACGTTCTGCCGCCACGTTTGTAAGCGGACTGGTGTCCTTTAGGTCGGTGCGTGGTGGGGGATTGTCCTGTCCGAAGATGAGCGCCACACCCGCCAATGAGATGACATCCCCTGGGTAAAGCACGCTTTGACTGGTGCGCTGTCCGTTGACGAAGGTCCCACCGGTGGAGTTCAAGTCAAAGACTACATAGCGACCCTTAATAGCGCGGAGTTGGGCGTGATTCCTCGAAACACGTGGATCATCGATGGTCAATTGGTTGTCGAGCCTGCGTCCAATGTTAATGACCGGCAGATTAAGAGGGAAAACCTTCACCCCTTCGACGATTAAGAACGCATTTTCCGGGATGGTTTCGCCTTCGTTCAGATTGCCCGTATCCAGAGGTGTCGCATTTGTTTCTGACATAGAATCTATCCGGTGTGATGCGACAACTTCCGCATCATTGAGTTGTATCCGCTCATCAGAAGAGACGGAGATGGTTGGGGATATTGTAAACCGCAGCCCTGCTTCCTGCGCCACGGTGATAATCGAATGTAACAGAACTGCAAGTATCTTCGGGTTTTGCCACTGCTGAGATGTCTCCGGGTGCATGATTAGCGTGTAGACATCTGGCGCTGTGGAAGAGCCGCTTTCTGCGGCAAGGGAATTCTGCTGAATCGCCGCCGCCAGCTTTTGAACAATAATATCTTCCACCTTCCTGCCCGGCAGTACATTCAGTAAATCGATCTCGATCAGGTTTTGGAGGCGAGCCTCGATTTCCTTTAAATTCATTGCTTACGCTCTGGGCAGCATTATAGAGTGTGCAAGGCTTTTTCGCAAGACTGCCCAAGGCTCTTTAACATTAAGAGTGGATTATAGTGGCAGGGGTTTCTTACAGTTCGGGCAGATTTTCTCGCCCGACCTCACAACATACCCACAATTCAAACACGAGACAGGCTGTGCCTTTCCGAGTGGAGCGCCACAGGCGACACAGGAAGGTTCACCGACCGGGTTGGCCACATGACAATATTCACAGGTCGTGCGCCTCAAATTTTCGGAAAGTTCCGCCGAAGCGCCCGCCGCCCGCGCCGACTGAGAAATGACCTGCCACACACGGTCACGCAGGCTGAGATTCTCAAGATCCTGAGCGATATCATCCAGCCGCCCCAACAGGCTAAAAGGATTCTTCAACGCAGCCAGAGCACTCATCCCGAGGCTTGCGGCGACGCCCATCCACGCCTGTTGCCCCAACTCGATCATGATGCCCTCGTCGAGGGTCTGGATCGTAACCGTCATGGCAGTCTGCCCGCCAGAGACAGCATCAGGGCGAGTCCCCACCTGCACGACAATACGGTCACTTTTTCCGATGGTTTGTGCGCGCAGATTGCCGCGATTGAATTCACCGACCAGTGCCTGTGCAATGTCCACAGGTCTGAGATTGCCATGAAAAATTCTTCGTTCCATGAACTCGATTATAATCGCCTTTGCGATTCTCCTTGGAAAATTATACGAAATGATACGAATTCGGTTTCAAACCAATCTCCTGACCCTGCTTATTGTGCTCTTCTCCCTGACGTTGACCGCCTCAAACCCGACCCCTGTGTTGGCTCAACAACCGACAGATTTAACCTCCCCTCAAACTGGTATCTTTATTACCGTCGTCACGGATGAGCCGCAGATCAATATCCGCATGGGACCCAGTTCCACGGTCTATCCCATTGTTGGTACCCTGCTTACAGGATCCACCGCTCCAGCGTTGGGACGTTCCCAAGGTGGTGACTGGATTCAGATTGAGTTTCCTTCTGCCCCCGGAGGTGTAGGATGGGTATATTCACCACTCGTGCAGGTTTCACCACCAGGGACGACTCTGCAAGTCGTCGCGCCGCCTCCCACGCCGGTTCCACCTGCCACTGCCACCATTGACCCGACTCTGGCCGCGCAATTCATCGTCGAGCCAACAGGTACCCGTCTCCCAACTTTTACTCCACCGCCCACGCTGGCTTCTCCTTCATATGTCCAGACCTCGCCAGAAGACTCCCTTCCATTGGCAACTGTCATTATCGCATTAGGCGTCCTCGGGATTATTGGATTTTTACTTTCCCTGCTTCGACGTTAATTCAGATGAAAGCCTCACAAACAAAATTTATCGCCCTTTTACTGGTGACCCTTACTGGATTGGGGGCGATGATGCAATTCTCAGTTCCACCTGTTGCCCAAGCTCAACAGCCGACGGGCTCCGTCCCTACAGTTACAGGTACGGCAACTGGGATGATTGTGCGCGTCAATTACGATATTGAGATTACTGAGGTTTATTCAGGGCCAAGCCAATATCTTTACCCCTCGATTGGCGTTTTATTGAAGGGACAAAATGTCCCTGCCTTGGGTATTTCAGAAGATGGGGATTACATTCAGGTGTACTATCCAGGTGTGCCCGGCTCAGTGGCTTGGGTGTATGGTCCTTATGTGACCATCATCAAAACGGGGCGTTTGCCGGTTTTACCTGCTCCGCCAACGCCAACCATCGCCGCGACTCCGACCATTGACCCAACCCTTGTATCAGCATTCATACCTGCAGTTACGTCCACGCGCCTGCCAACATTTACTCCACCGCCTCAATTGGTGATCGCAACCTTTCTCCCCGAAGAAACTGTCACTCGTGTGCCGATGGGGTTATTGATCTTCGGTCTCGGTATGATTGGGATATTCGGTACGCTGATCTCCTTCCTTCGCGGACAATAAAAAACGGGCAGCCTGAAAAGACTGCCCGTTCGATTTGAAGCGCTTTAGTTGTTGCAGCCGCAGGAACCGCCGCCGCATCCGCAAGAGCTTTCGCCGCCGCCCGCGCCGCAGGCGCATCCGCCTTCACCGTGGCTGTGACTGTGTCCCTGAGCATTGGGGCTATTGACGGCAAAGCCGGCGCCGCGAACAGGGTCATTGACAAAATCCACAGTCGCGTCACGCAGATAACCAATGGAGACTTCATCCACAACCACTTTGACACCATTGGTATCGAAGGTGGTATCTTGATCGCGGAAGTTGTTATCCAACGCCATGCCGAAGTTCACGCCGCAACATCCGCCGCTTGCGACATAGACGCGCAGGGCATAACCTTCCAATTTGCGTTCGGTCAAAATTTCCTTAACTGCATTGCTGGCAGCAGGGGTAAGCGTAAAGATTTGGGTGTTGATTTCCTGGAGCATTTTTTCTCCTTTGATTTAATGTTGAAATGTTGACGAATGTTATCAGGTTTGAATTTGATTGTCAACTTTTATATGAAAATGCAGCGAAAGATTAATCCACTCTCATTTTCTTGACACAAACACCTTTACGCCTGTACAATCCCTTTGCAAAAAGGCGAAAGCCTTCACATTATCATCTCTGTAGGAGGAGACACTTTTCATGTTCACTATGGGATTAACCAGTTTTGAACAGATCGCGATTTGGGCCGTATTTGCCGTGGCATGGCTTGGGCTCGGATACGCGATTTTTTTGCGTTCCCAGATCCTTCGTGAGGATAAAGGAACGGAAAAAATGCAGGAAGTTTGGGGAGCGATCAAAGATGGTGCCGATGCATATTTGCAGAAGCAGCTCAAATCCATCCTGCCTTTGATTGGCGTATTGACCATCGCCTTGTTCCTTTCTGTGTACGTGGTTCCGCCCACGCCTGAAGCGCTTGAGCGCTTCGAAGGCATGGACGAAAGTCAGGTGCGCTTATGGATCGGTCTGGCGCGTGCAGTTGCGTTCGTCATGGGCGCGGGCTTCTCGCTGGCAGTCGGTCAGATCGGCATGCGCATGGCAGTGGAAGGCAATGTCCGTGTCGCGGCGGCTTCCAAGAAGTCGTTTGGTGACGCGCTTCGCATCGCCTATCGTGCCGGTACCATCACTGGCATGCTGACAGATGGTCTTGGTCTGTTGGGTGGGACGGTGATCTTCATCGTACTCGGAATCGCTGCGCCTGATGCTTTGCTCGGCTTCGGCTTCGGTGGCACGCTCCTTGCGTTGTTCATGCGTGTGGGCGGTGGTATCTTCACCAAGGCTGCCGACGTCGGTGCGGACTTGGTCGGGAAAGTTGAAGCAGGCATCCCTGAGGATGATCCGCGTAACCCTGCCGTAGTGGCAGACCTCGTTGGTGACAATGTCGGTGACTGTGCTGGTATGGCAGCGGACATCTTCGAGTCGTATGAAGTGACCATGGTTTCCGGCTTGATCCTTGGTTTGGCGCTTTGGCACATCACGGGCCGCCTCGAATGGATTATTTTCCCGCTCGTGGTGCGTGGCATCGGTGTGCTTTCTTCCATCTTTGGCACATACTTTGTCCGCGGCGGTGAGACTGGTCGCAGTGAAGATGCGATGAAGGCCATCTTCAGCGGCTTCATTACTTCCGCCATTATTTCCGTCGCGATGTTTGCCGTTGCTGGTTTCTTCTATCTCAATAACCCCGCGATGAATGAATGGGGTGGTTGGTGGCGTATGCCTGCGGCGGTAGCGGCTGGCGTGTTACTTGCCATTTTGATTGACCGTCTGACGGAATATTTTACGGGCACGCACGCCGCGCCTGTGAACGACATCAAGAAGTCAGCGGATACGGGTCCAGCTACCCTGATCCTGAACGGTGTTTCTGTGGGCTTTGAATCTTCCGTTTGGTCTGTGGTTGTGATCGCGTTGACCATTATCGCTTCGATCTTTATCTTCGGCACCATCCCCGGTGTGGAAGGTGTGGAGCGTGCTACATTCATCTTGTATGGTGTGGCAATGACTGGTATCGGTATGCTCACGTTGACCGGCAACAATGTAGCGATGGACTCCTTTGGTCCCATTGCTGATAATGCCAACGGTATCGGTGAAATGTCCTGGTCTGGCAAGACCGATAAAGAAACCAAGAAAGCACAGCAGATCATGGCTGACCTTGATGCGGTCGGTAACACGACAAAAGCCATCACCAAAGGTGTGGCGATTGGTTCTGCTGTGATCGCCGCGGTTTCTCTCTTCGGTTCCTTCCTTGTGGATGTTTCCCGCGCGCAAGCAAATCTGGGAGTCCCTGCTGCCGAACAAATTCAGGCGCTTGGTATCCGCGTCGATATCCCTCAAGTGTTCGTGGGTATGCTTCTCGGTGGGGCTTTGCCTTGGCTATTCTCGTCCTTTGCTATTCAGGCAGTTGCGCGTGCTGCTTCTTTGATCGTCTTGGAAGTTCGTCGTCAGTTCAAGCTGGGCGTGCTCGATGGCAAGGTCAAGCCCGACTATGCTCAGGCGGTGAGCATTTCCACGACTGCCGCGCAGAAAGAATTGGTCTCGCTTGCTTTGCTTGGCATTGTGACCCCGATTGTGGTCGGGCTGCTCCTCAATGTAGAGGCGCTTGGCGGCTTTTTAGCAGGCATCATCGTCTCAGGTCAGTTGCTGGCAGTATTCCTCAACAACTCTGGTGGCGCTTGGGATAATGCCAAGAAGTTGATCGAAGATGAGCCCAAAGACCCAGCCAAGAATCTTGGAAAAGGCTCCGAGCGTCACAAGGCTGGTGTGGTAGGTGATACCGTGGGCGATCCCTTCAAGGATACGGCTGGTCCTGCCCTCAACCCGATGATCAAAGTGGTCAACCTTGTGGCTGTGATCATCGCCCCAATTGTCGTCCAATACCAGGGCGTGACTGGTGCGGCTCTTGTCGCTGTCTGGGTGGTTGCCCTTTCATTGATCGGTGTCCTTGCCTGGGCAGTAATGCGCTCCAAGGCACCTGCTCCCAATATGAGCGCGAGCGTCAGTTCAGTGAAGACTGAGCCGCAAAAGAAGAAAGTAGCGAAGAAAAAATAAATAAAAAAGTTCCCGATGAGGCTTTCATCGGGAACTTTTTTATTTATCTCAGTCCGGGTTTTGTATAATCTGCCAGACGCCATTTACGTCGATTTGGCATGAGATTTCCGGCAGGAAAGGCGGGTTGACCGCTTCAATTTGGTAAGTGATTAGTTTTTCTTCCACAAAAGTTACCGAGCTAATCTGCAGCCACTCTGGCGCAATCTCCACTGGTGGGATGGGTCCAAAATGTGAATGAAATTCAGCGAAGTTTTGTTCAAAGGTGATATAGCGAAATCCCCGGCGGTAGGCTTCCACCCAAAAATCCGGCGAATTCTTCCGTGCGAGTTCCTGGAGTGGCAAATATTCATCCGCGCGCGATGAACAGACGAACAGATCTGGGCGAAGGTAATATCGATGCGCGTTTAATGCCATTACTCGGTCGCCAGGAAGAGCTGAGTTATTGACTCCTTCAAGGAAGGCACAAGATAACTGATCATAACAATTTGCCCGCCCTGTTTTATCCAATGGCGAATAGGTTGCAAATGATATGAATATCGCCCGGATTCCCATATAAATAAGCAAAATATGCAGAACGATTTTAAGCGTACTTGCATGTATTTCATAGCTGTAATTGACAATACTCTCTATTACAAGAGAAAAGGGGATAAAAAGTAATATCCACAAGAAAAATACATAACGAATTTCCACGACAGTGAATATTAGGAC
>JAHDWC010000151.1 GCA_023382575.1 Anaerolineales bacterium | reverse complement strand
CTATAATCTTGCCGTTGACTTGAATCTCAAGCCGATGTCTGCCAACATAATACTTGCGCGTGGTAATGGGACGGAAGGAATGTCTTTTTGTGAGTCGCAGGGACTCCCCTGCCACAAGTTGTTTCTTCGTTAGTTTGAATACCTTTGGAGCGAGCCTGCCATTCGCCTTGACATGATGAATCACATAATCGATCACCAAGTTTTGAGTCTGCCTTGACCCTGACTTGATCTCGAAAGAGAAGGTCACGTCTCCGCCCATTTTGATAACTGGCTTATCTATTTGAATCTTCGAAACCATCACGTTAACTTTTGAGTCAAACCCCAAAACTGCAAGTGCCTCTTGATTTCCCTGTTTTACCAACGTCCGCGCGGCGTGACGGATAAGCCACTGCGTGCCCTCATCTTTGATGCTGCTCCAACGACGCAGCGTCTTCACCACCTGGTCAGGGTTGTCTTTGGCAATGTCGTTCAGGTTATTGGCCACAGAACGCCTCACCATCAACACGGGATCTGTCTTCAGCTTTTCGAGCAATGACAACACCGGACGCGGGTCCTCGATGAACGGCTTGAGCCGGATCGTCCAAGGCAGGCGCGGACGCGTCCCCTCAGAGACCAACCGCCGCACATGCGGATTTTCATCCTCTGCCCATTTCGAGAGAATCGTCAGCGTCCTTTCAGGGTCCTTAAGGATAAACGCTCGGATTGCCCCTTCCGCTGTGAAGCGTTTGGTCATCTCATATAATGCCCGCATCGACAGGTCATAATGCTCCAGCCCATACTTCGCCACAAAATCATTTTGCGGCATGACGATAAACCAGTCATACCCTGTCAGATCCTCTTCAGCATTCTCTGCCGGCAGCGCCTTCAAGATGATCTCCAATGCACGCGGATAATCCTTGGGAAGATATTCCCACAAACTATCGCGGATCAAGTTCGCGCGTCCGCTAAAGCTCAAAGCGCTCAACTGCGAATTGACAGTTTGACGAAACCCGGAAGCGTCGAATCCGCGCCAGACGCGCGCCAAATTCACAGCCAACCGATCCACTACTCGTTCATTAAATACATCGCGGACTTGAAAATTCTGTTCCATCAGCTTATTCCATGTATTGCTTTGCGTAGGCTTCCGTCGGCGGGATGACTTGAATGATGTCGATCAACACGCCATTCGGGTCGGAGGTGATGAAATGGCGCTGACCAAAATCTTCCGAGCGAATCTCAAGATGGATCGGCAACCCAGCTGTTTTCAAGCGGGAATATTCTGCGTCGGTGTCATCCACCTCAAAGTTGAGGATCAAGCCTCCGTTAAGTGCGAGGCGAAATCGTTCCGGGATGGTGGGATGCGTCGGCTCCAGCAATGCCAGTTCAAACGGGAAATCCTGCTTCGTTTTTAAACTCACATACCAGCCCCCATCGAAGGTCACTTCGAAAGGGAAATGCCGGATGTAGAAATCCTTCGAGCCGGCAACATCGTTTGTCAAAACAACGGGGTAAAAACTATTGATCTTCATGGTCACTCCTATCGATAATGTCCCCACATTGTACAAAACAGGTGTGACAACCCTATGTCAACAAGTCTGCCAGTTTTTGCGCCGTTTCGCGCAGTGACTGGCGCAACTCTTTGGGCGAAATCACCTCAGCATCTGCGCCCCACCCCAACACCCACGGGATGATCTCGTTGAATTGCTGAACGTGATAACTCATTACCGTACCCTGCGGTGTTTCCTTTTCATCGCGCTGATAGCTGTAATGCTGTCGCTCACGCACCCAACGCACACTGGCTGGAGCAAAACGAATCTTAATCACCATAACAGGTTGATACTGTGATTTCCCAGTACGTTTTTTCTTGAACGTTTCACGCAATGGCTTGACCGCTTCCATGCGCGATAAACGAAAATCGCGCATGCCTTTGCGCGAACGACAGTAGGCCTCGAGATACCAAACCCCGTCCGCATAAAATAATTGATGCGGCTCCACATCGCGCTCGCTGACCTCTTCCTTTTGATAGCCGCAATAACGCAGATGCAGCACTTGCTTCTCTTGAATTGCATGTTGGATAAGAAGCAGTTGCGAATCGTCGAGATTAAATTTTTGACTGGGTGTGACGAAGCCGATAATATTCGTCAGCGCCTCAGACCGCGCTCGAACTTGTTCGGGCAACGCGACCTTGATCTTGGCTGAGGCGGAATCCGCGCTTTGGGTGAGCGAACCCGCTGCCTGTTGAGTCAGGAGGCGCAAGCCCAAAGTCAACGCGACCGCCTCCTCTTCCTTGAACATCAAAGGCGGCAGATAAAATCCCTCGACCAGTTCAAATCCTTCACCGGGTAACGCTGCAATGGGAATCCCCATCTGATTCAACGCGGACATATCCCGATAGATGGTGCGTTTGCTGATCTCGAACTGATGCGCCAAATCCTGCGCGCGCACGCGGCGTTTGTGTTGAAGTTCGAGCAGAATGGCAAAGAGACGGTCGATGCGGTTCATGGCTTTCGCAATATGAGCGAAAGTATACCTGATGAAAAATTACTGAGAAGCGGTCAGTTTTTGAAGCGCCGCAACCAACACATCCACAGCTTTGTTGTAATCATCCAAACGAATATGCTCGTCCGGCGTGTGATCCAGACTCGAGTCGCCGGGTCCATACACCACCGCCGGACACTTCCAAACCGGAGCAACGATGTTCAGATCGGCCGTGCCCGTTTTATAGACGAAGCGCGGCTCCCCGCCCAGTGAGCGGATTCCACTTAAGAAAGCTCGCACCAAGGGAGTATTTTTCTCGCATCCCCACGCTGGGACGGGAAAACCTATTCGTTCGACATTTTCTTTGCCGGCAAGCGCTTCCAATGTCTGATACCAATCTTCGGGGGAGATGTCCGCCGGCAAACGCACGCCTACTTTTAATTTCGCCCATTGCTCGAAATCATTCGAGTCAGATTCCATTCCGCGCAGGGTAAGCAGAAGTTTATCGAACACCTTTTGCCTATCCGCATTAAACGAATCCACGTAGGACTTGACCTTCAACCAAATATCCACGGCGGCTTCGGCGGCTGTCTCTTCGCCGCTGGCGGTGTGCGCCTGTCCGCGTTTGACCGTAATATGCGCCCAGGCGCTTCCTTTATATCCCAGCGCGATGCGATCCCATTGATTCGGCTCGCCAATGATGGCAAAGTCTGGCTTGTACTGGTGGACGACGAAGCGCGCGCCTTCCGAGTCGCGTTCCTCTTCCACTGCGCCGATGACGATGAATTGCCAATCCTCCTTTGCGCCGGCCATCGCGACTGCATCCGCAAAACTCGCCAGCGGACCTTTCGCATCAACTGCGCCGCGAGCGTATAAAATTCCATCCTCCACGCGAACGGGAATCTCTCCTGGTACCGTGTCGATATGGCCAAGCAAAACAAGCTGCTTTGTCCCCTTCCCCATCACACCGACGGCATTGCCTGCTTCATCGATGAACGCGTCATCATAGCCAACAGACTTCATGCGAGTCACAAGCCATTCCACCGCGCCGCGCTCCTGACCGGATGGGCTGTATTGAGAGACGAGTCCGATCAGCGTTTCACTCATCTTTTTGTTCAACCGTCAGCACTTCAGATAAAACTTTCACCAAATGATCGATCTGTTCGTAGGTAATCACTAATGGTGGCAGGAGACGGATTACTGTCAAACCGGCATTCAAAGCAATAATCTTTTTCTCTTGCAGTGCCTTGATATACGGCGTGACCTTTTGCTTCATTTCGATACCGACCATCAGTCCCAATCCGCGCACCTCGCGGATGTTCGGCGATTCGATCCGTCGCAGCTTATCCAGCAAGTACGCACCTTTGACCTCCGCCTGACGCGGCAAACCTTCTTCTTTAATAACTTCCAAGGCTGCGTTTGCCGCTGCGCACGAAAGCGGATTCCCACCAAAGGTGGAGCCATGCACACCGGGTGTCAGATTCTGTACCTTGTGACCGATCAGCACTGCGCCCATCGGTACGCCACCCGCTAATGACTTGGCGCAAACCAACAGGTCTGGTGTGACGCCAAAGTGCTCGATGGCAAATAATCTTCCTGTGCGCCCAAAACCAGTTTGGATCTCGTCCACGATCAACAACGCGCCGCGTTCATCACAGATCCGACGCGCAACTTGTACATATTCTGCGGATGCCGGATACACGCCGCCTTCACCCTGAACCACTTCCAGAATCACAGCAGCCGTTTCTTCATTGACGGCTTTTTCAAGGGCTTCGATATTGTTATAGGCAACATGCGATACGCCGGGCAAGAGCGGCTCGAATCCTTCACGATATTTTTTATTGAAGGTCGCCGAAAGCGAGCCGAAGGTCCGTCCATGAAAAGCGCGCATGGCAGCGATAAAATTTTTGCGTCCAGTCGAGATGCGCGCAAACTTGAACGCCGCTTCCACCGCTTCCGTTCCTGAGTTACAAAAAAAGACTCGATCCAAACCGGGAACTAATGCCGTAATCTTTTCCATCAATGCCGCACGCTGATCGTTGGGAAATGACTCGAACAACGTGATCAACGTGGATGCCTGCTTATAAAGCGCTTCGGCAATCTTCGGGTGAGCATGACCAAGGTTGGCAACACCATGACCCGACGAACAATCCAGATATTCGTTTCCATCCACATCGAACAGCGAAGCGCCCTGTCCGCGCACAATGGTCAGTGTTTGTTTGGCGTACACGCCCGATGTATATTTATTTTCAATATCAATAATTTCCTGTGCATTCATTGAATCACCGTTCCATTTCCTTCCAAAGCATTGGATATTGGATTTTGAATTCGCCCATCTGCAATGATGACGCGACTCACGCCGCCTTTGAGCGCTTCTTCCGCGCCGAGCACTTTCTTCTTCATGCGACCCTGTGCCGCTTCACTCGCTGCCGCAAGTTGACTCATCGGCAGTTGCCGAATGAGCGTAGACTCGTCTGGAAAGTTTTTCATCAAGCCAGGGACCGCAGTGAGCAACAACAAGTTCTCTGCCTTGAGCGCGGATGCCACCATCGCCGCGGCGCGGTCTGCATCCACATTCAGCGCCTCGCCTTTTTCGCTGACCGCCACCGGCGCGATCACAGGCAAATAACCTGCATCCAGCAACATCGCCAGTAATCCACTATTTACTTTCTCAATCTTGCCCGTGTAATCATCACGGATGATCTTGCGCTTGCCATTCTCGATAGATTGAACCGACTCTTTGCGCGTGGCTTGCATCAACTTGCCATCGAGTCCGCACAAACCCAAAGCATTCACGCCCAACATTTGCAATTGCTCGGTCAACAACGAATTGACCTTGCCATTGACTGCCATCAAAAAGATTTCCAGCGTCTTTCGGTCTGTATAACGTGAGGTATAGCCCGAAGGTGAAGTGATCATTTTGGGCGGTGTTCCCAGTCCTTCGCCTAACGCATTCGCTTCCGCTGAACCGCCATGCACAAAGACGAGTTTCTTGCCTTGATTCAATAACTCCACGGCATCTTTACAGATCGCAGAGAAATCCACGCCTTCGGTGCCGCCGAGTTTGACAACTGTAATTGATGTATGCTCTGTCATAAATTCCTATCCAAAACGATATTCGATAACTCGATCTTCGAAATTCAAGGATCAAATACCGCTATATCGGGTGTAATCCCATAAACTCCAACCCTGTCGTCTCATCCCAACCCATCATCAAGTTCATACACTGCACCGCCGTCCCCGACGCGCCCTTCATCAGATTATCAATCGCGCACATCGCCACAATGTGACCATTGCTCTCGTCCAGTTCGAATCCCAAATCTGCGTAATTTGAGCCAGCCAGAATCTTCGGCTCGGGCACGCGATAAATTCCGCGCTGTTCCTTGACCACTCGCACGAACGGATTTTCATTCGCCACAGCGCGATAGGCTTTCCACAAATCTTTGGTTGCCACACCTGGCTTGACCTTGGCATGAGCCGTTGCCAGCACACCACGCACCAAGTCCACTGCGGTCATGGTCAACGAAACATCTTTGACACCCATTTCCTGAATCACTTCCGCGGTGTGACGATGCCCAAACGCCGAAAAGGTGCGAATGACATTCGCCCGTTCCGCGTGAAGCGAACCGGAATTCCCCTCCGCGCCACCTTCGGATGAGCCAACTTTGATCTCAATAAAAATTGGGAAAGATAAATCCAACAGATCGGCTTTCACCAATGGCAATAAAGCAAGATTGCTGGCCGTGGCATTACATCCCACCCCGCTGATGTAACTCGCCTTGGCAATTTCTTCACGGTGCAATTCGGGCAGTCCATAAACGAACTTGCTCAACCACTCTGGCGCGGCGTGTTTTTCGCCGTACCACTTCTCGTAGAAATCTGCATCGCGTAAGCGGAAATCTGCTGCGAGGTCAATGATCTTGGATGCGAGCTTGGAATACTCGTCAATATTCTTCTGAGCCTGTCCATGCGGCTGGGCAAGGAAGAGAATATCCACTGGCTCCAACTGCGAAGGGTCGCTGAACTTCAACTGCGTGCGTTTGCGCAGATTGGGATGAGTCTGATACACATACTCCCCCACCCGCGAGCGTGAAGTGACTTGATTAATTTCCACATTGGGATGCCCCAACAGCAAACGAAGCAACTCGCCGCCGCCATATCCCGAACCGCCGATGATTGATACTGTGACCATCAATAATTTCTCCGTTTCAATCCGTGCCAGAGTCTGTTTACGACTTTGCTACCTTCACTACATAGTCTACGATCTCGCCAGCAATATCAATTCCACTTACCGGCTGCATCGTATGAAATTCCATCGTGTGATTGATCTCGTTCACCACGAGTCCCTTTTGAGGGTGTTCCACCAAGTCCACGGCCAGCACGCCGCCACCGACAGCTTTGGTTGCGTTCAAACATATTTCCTCGATCTCCGGCGTGATGGGACACAACTCCCCTTCGCCGCCGCGTGCTGTGTTCGTGATCCAATGCTCTGACTTGCGATACATCGCCGTCAACACACGGTCACCGATCACTATCGCACGGATGTCACGCCCCGGCTTGTCAATGTATTCCTGAATATAAAATACCGAGTGCTGCACCGAACCCAACGTGGATTTATGTTCCAGCACTGCCTCCGCCGCATCGCGGTCATTGACCTTGGCCAACAAACGTCCCCATGAGCCAACGACTGGCTTCAACACAACTGGATATCCGAAGGCTTCAATCGCTTCGAGCGCTGCTTCCGGCGTGAATGCCGTCGCATTGTGTGGCTGTGGAACTCCATCCCGTGCAAGTGCTGCGCTTGTCATTAGCTTGTCACCGCACACTTCTGCCACGGTCGCAGTATTCACAGTGGGAACACCAAATGAATTCAGCAAGCGCAAGGCATACAAACCACTGTTGTAACTGATACTGCGTTCCAATACCGCATCATATTGCTTCCATTTTTCAGGCTTCTCCAAGTCAAAATGGATGGCGCGGTCATCGAGGCGGTCATAGTCAATGCCGCGTTTTTCCATCGCGCCGAATATCCACTTCTCTTCCACGCGGACTCTTGAATAAAGGACACCGATCTTTAATCGTCGTTGCATAATGTCACCAAACCGACGATAGACGATTGACCATAGACCATCCATCGTCCATGGTCAATCGTCCACCGTCTATTCCCCCCAATCTTCCTGCTCCATCGGCGCGAGCTGAACCGCGGCGGGTTCGATCGAGGTCACTTCCAAATCCACGCCGCAATCGGGGCAAACGATAATCTCACCGGCTTCGGTTCCGGCCGCCAACTCGATCTGGGCTTCACATTCGGGACAAGTAACTGTAGACATGATTTATTCTCCTTTGATTTTCTTAATTTGATTTTTGACAGACTGAAGGCTCGTGCCTCCAACCGTATTTCTTTTGTTGATCGATTCCAGCGGATCGAAAACTTGATATACATCCGCCTCAAACACTGGGCTTATAGTTTGATACGCTTCGAGAGGCAATTCCTCCATCCGAACTTTCCCCTCCCCCGCCGCGCGGACAACTTTCCCCGCCAGCGAGTGCGCTTCTCGGAACGGCACACCTTTTGCAACGAGATAATCTGCCAAGTCTGTCGCCATCATCGTGGAATCAATCGCGCCGCGCATTCGTTCCGGCTTGACGGTGATCGTCCGCAGCGCCGCCGCCATGACGGGCAAAATCGAGAGCAGGGTATCCGTCGCTGCAAAGACAGGCGCTTTATCTTCCTGCAAATCTTTATCGTAAGTTGAGGGCAAACCCTTAAGCGTGGACATCATCCCCGTCAGCAAGCCGATCATCGTCCCAGCCTTGCCGCGTGTCAGCTCAAAGACATCGGGATTCTTCTTCTGCGGCATCAGGCTGGAGCCCGTAGAAAAGGCATCGGAAAGTTCAAAGAAGCCAAACTCTGCCGTGGTATACAAGACGATCTGCTCGGCGAGTTTGCTCAAATGGACAGCCGCCATCGAACAGACAAATAAATATTCCGCGGCAAAATCTCTATCGGAAACGGCATCGAGACTGTTATGGGAAACTTCTGCGAATCCAAGTGACTTTGCCAGCGAATCGCGGTCAACGGCGAAAGGAGCCCCCGCCAACGCGCCGCTTCCCAGCGGAAGGACGGAGACACGCTTTGTCAAATCTTGCAGGCGTTCCACATCACGTTTCAACGCCCAGTAATGACTCAGCCACCAGTGCCCCAACAGAATCGGCTGTGCCCTTTGCAAGTGGGTGTACCCCGGCATGATAGTCTCACCCGCAAATTCAGCCTGTTCCACCAATGCTGATTGCAAATTAATGAATGCAGAATGAAGTTCAGGAATGGCATTCAACATCCACAAGCGGAAGTCGGTCGCTACCTGATCGTTGCGGCTTCTGCCGGTATGGAGTTTTCCCGCCGCCGCGCCGATGAGTTCGCTCAGTCGTCGTTCGAAGGCGGTGTGAATGTCTTCGTCCGCAGGTTGGAAGATAAACTCACCCGAAGCAAATTCTTTTCGGACAGTATCCAGCCCAGTTGAGATCGAGGCGTGTTCTTCATCCGTAAGAATGCCTGCTTGGTGAATCGCCGCCGCCCAGGCAATGCTTCCTTCCACATCCTGAAGCGCCATGCGTTGATCAACAGGCAGGGAGGCATTGAGCGCCCATGCAAGGTCATCAAGTTTTTGGGAAAAGCGTCCGCCCCAAAGGGTCATGAGTAACTCCTAATCTCGTTTGAACTTCGAATAATCTGGTTTGGGCATGTCGAGACCAGACACGGGCAGACCGTTGAGCGCGCGGACTTTCATGCTGAGACCGTAAAGGCGAATGAAACCTTCGGCATGGCTCTGGTCGTAGACATCTTCCTGACCAAAGGTGGCAAAATCTTCGCGATAGAGGCTGAACTTGGATTTGCGACCGGCGCTGATGATGTTGCCCTTGTAAAGTTTGAGGCGCACGGTGCCAGTGACAGGTCCCTGCGTGGAGTTGACGAAAGCATCAAGCGCTTCGCGCAGCGGCGTGAACCACAAGCCGTTATAAGTGAGTTCAGCGTATTTGACAGCGATCACTTGTTTGTAGTGCAGGGTCTCGCGGTCGAGGATAAGCGACTCAAGCTCGCGATGCGCATACAAAAGAATCGTGCCGCCGGGGGTTTCATACACGCCATGTGACTTCATACCCACGAGTCGATTCTCGACGAGGTCCACGCGACCGATGCCGTGATTACCGCCGATGGCATTGAGCGTGGAAACGATCTTGGCGGGCGACATCTTCTCGCCGTTGACTGCTACGGGATTACCACTCTCGAATTCGATCTCAACATATTCGCCTTGTTCAGGCGCATTCTCCGGTGACGTGGACATTTGGTACATGATCTCTTCGGGTTCGTTCCACGGATCTTCGAGCAAACCGCCTTCATGAGAAAGATGCCAGAGATTTGAGTCGCGGGAGTAAATGGATTTGATGGTGGCGGTCACAGGCACGTTGTGTTTTGCGGCGTAGTTGAGCGCATCTTCACGCGAGCGGATATCCCATTCGCGCCACGGAGCAATGATCGTCAGGCGCGGGTCAAGCGCCATCACGGTCAACTCGAAACGCACCTGGTCATTGCCTTTGCCGGTCGCGCCGTGCGCAATCGCATCCGCGCCGGTTTGATGCGCCACTTCCACAAGATGTTTTGCAATTAAAGGACGGGCAACCGATGTGCCCAATAAATACTTGTGTTCATAGACTGCCCCCGCTTTGAGCATCGGGAAAAGATACTCGCTGACGAATTCTTCCTTCATGTCGTGAATAATTAATTCGCTCGCGCCACTCTTAATGGCTTTATCTTCCAACTTGGCGAGATCTTCATCGCCTTGTCCCACGTCCGCGCAGAAGCAGACCACCTCACAGCCATAGTTTTCTTTTAACCATGGCACAATCACGGACGTATCCAGCCCGCCCGAGTAGGCCAGGACCACTTTCTTGATACTAGGTTTTGACTTTGGACTCATTTTGTC
>JAHDWC010000150.1 GCA_023382575.1 Anaerolineales bacterium | reverse complement strand
CTGGCGGGCATGACCGGTACCGCGCTGACCGAAGCGGAAGAATTCAACAAGATCTACAAATTGGAAGTCGCGCCGATTTCGCCGAACCTCGAATATCAATCCATTGGCAAGGGTGCACCGCTGGTGGAGGTCAAGGCGAAGGACGAAGAGGGCTATACCTATTCGTATTTTTCGCGCGCAGGTGAAGACGCGCCGTTGTTCTACAAGCGCAAGGATTATCCCGACGTCATCTTCCGCTCGGTCGAAGCGAAACTGCGCGCCATTGTGACGGAGATCGTCCGTTATCACGCGCTGGGCCGTCCGCTGTTGGTCGGTACGACCTCGGTCGAATCGTCGGAGCGGCTCTCGAACCGTCTCAAAGCGGAATCTGTCCGTCGCCTGATGCAATATGCGCTGGTGCGCGACCAGTACATCCGCGCAAACAATTTAGAGGAAGATGGTCGCCTCATTGCGGACCTCGTGCCGTTCAATGAACCGATAGATAAACTCTCGCCGGATGCGCTGCGGGCGTTCATCAAGCCGCACGGCATGACCAATATCAGCCTCGACGATGACACCAATCTCAATAATTTGCTCGCCATCTTGAATTTACCTGAGACATCCAAAGACCGCCTCAAGAAGATCTTCCAGGGCGGCGTGCCGCATCAGGTCTTGAATGCGCGCAAACACACGGAAGAGTCGCAGATCATTGCCGGGGCGGGAGCGTTCGGCGCAGTGACCATCGCCACCAACATGGCGGGGCGCGGTGTCGACATCAAACTTGGTGGTGAACTGGCGGAAGAGGTCATCTCGGCGGTCAACCGCGTGTTGGGACGCGCAGGTTATAAAGAGCCATTCAATATGACACACGATGAGCGTCGCGAAGCGCTCAAGAAAACTGATCCGTCGAATTTCGGCTTGTACGAAGCCGAGGTGAAAAACTTCCTGGGCTATTTCGATGACATGGAACGCGTCAAGGAATTGGGCGGCTTGCACGTCATCGGCTCAGAGCGCCACGAAGCCCGCCGCATCGACAACCAGTTGCGTGGTCGTGCCGCCCGTCAGGGTGACCCTGGTTCGTCACGTTTCTACCTCTCGCTGCAAGATGATCTGATGCGTCTGTTCGGCGGCGAACAGGTCAGCGGGTTGATGGAACGCCTCAAAGTGGATGACTCGCTTCCTTTGGAAGTCCGTCTTGTCAGCAATATCATCGAAGGTTCGCAGACCCGCGTGGAAGGTGCGAACTTTGACGTCCGCAAGCATTTGCTTGAATACGATGACGTGTTGAACAAGCAACGTCAGCAGATATACAGTCAGCGTGACCGCATCTTCGTCAAGGAAGATTTGAGCGACGATGTGTCTGAGATGCTCGAAGCCGAAGTGACCAAACGCGTCGAAGCTGGATTGGTGGACGAGGAAGGTCCGTGGCGCTTGCTGGCTTGGTTGGAACAGGTACAACCATCGTTCGACTCGAAGAATGGGTTGTTCCCGTCCTTTGGATTTAAATTGCTGCTCGACCAGATCAAGAACGATGATCCGCGCGCATCCATGCTGGATGTGGTTGCCAAATCCATTGAAGCGGAACACAATCACGCCTTGCGCGCCATCGAGAACCTCATTTCGCGCACAGCGGAGTCGCTCGAAACGCAGATCTCCGACCGTGAAGACGCATTGGACGCCTACTTCCAAAGTATGCGCGATATGGAAGAGACACCCAAGCCACAGAAGATGATGGAAGAACTTGCGGCATTGGTGCGTCTGCCGCTCAAGTTGGGCAATGACATTCAAAAGAAGCTGGCAGATGACCCCGAAGAGGCGAAGGAAAGCATTCAGGATCTGGTCGCCAGCCAATTGACGGTCATCAGCGCGACGCGCGTCATCGGTGCGATCCAAAACCGCGTGGGGGAACAGATCCAATGGCCAAGCCCGCTGCCTTCGGATTGGGATGATCTCTCCGAGATTTTGTTGAATACCACACGTGAGGTGTTGGAGCGAAAGCGCGAGCGGCTCAACGCTCAAATCGCACGCGACCTCGACGTGCTCTTGCAGCGTGAGGACGCCTCGACGGATTCTGGAAAGTTGCGTTTGCTGATCACCTTGTCGCAAGGCGCGCGTACTGCCTTCGATCAGAAGACACACAAACAGGTCAAGCAGGTGTTTACGCGGTTTGCCTATGCCTTCCATGCGGCGCAGTTGGTTGAGGGACGGGAAGCCGAGTCCGTTGTGGAAGAGGTGATGAGTCACCTTGAGGCAGCGGAAATTGCCTTGCGTGAGACATGGGGACAAAGCGAATACACCCGCCTCAGCCAGAACGCGACCAAGCTGGCGGACTTTGGTCCGGCGGCGCGCATCGCTTTTGGGGAGGAACGACTCAATGAGGCAGTATCCACTCTCAGTGAGTCTGATGCGGCGGTCTTGTCCTCTGCTATTGGCAAATATGTCTTGAATGAGGTTCATCGTCAATTATTGTTGAGCGCGTTCTCTGAGTTGTGGGTGGAATACCTCACCAAAGTGGAAGCCTTAAGAGTTTCGATAGGTCTTGAGGCTTACGCCCAACGTGACCCGCTGGTACAATACAAAGGACGTGCGTCTGAGATGTTTGCTCAATTGCTCGAAGATGTGCGTGGATTGGTGATTAGCCGTGCGTTTGCGGCGCGACCGCGACGGGTGGAGATCACACCCATTGAGACCACAGAGGTAGCCAGCGCGCCGGCAGAGACGTCGGTGCAAATTGGCGGCGTATCGGGTAGTAAGAAGAAACGCAGGCGCCGCTAACCCGAGGAAGAGTTGTTTTCAGACGAGACCGCTCCCCTGAACAAGTATTTCGCCCTTCCAAAAGTCGATCTGCATCGACATTTGGAAGGGTCGTTGCGTCTTGCCACCATGCTGGATATTGCGCGTCAGCACGGGGTGACCGTTCCGGTCTCGATGTTAAATCTCAGCGGTCTGGTGCAGGTGCAGGATCAGGATCCGCTGACTTTTTCCAACTTTCTCGAAAAATTCAAGACACTGCGCCTGTTCTACAAATCGCCGGATGTGATCCATCGCGTCACTGCCGAGGCGGTAGAGGATGCAGCGAAGGATAATGTGCGCTACCTTGAGCTGCGCTTCACGCCTGTGGCGTTGAGCCGGGCAGAAGGGTTCCCGCTGCATGACGTCATCAATTGGGTGCTGACCAGCGCCCAGAAAGCCGCGCAGAAATACAAGATCAAGGTTGGGCTGATCGCATCGGTCAACCGGCATGAGAGCCCTGAGCTTGCCGAGCAGGTAGCCTGGCTGGCGGCGGAGAAGATCAAACAGGGGTTGGTCGGGTTGGATTTGGCGGGCAACGAAGCCGAGTTCAAGTCCGACTCGTTTCACGGTATTTTCAAGGAAGCCAAACAGGCCGGGCTGCGTATCACCATCCATGCCGGGGAGTGGGGACCCGCGGAAAACGTCCGTGATGCGATTGAGAATCTTGGGGCGGAACGTATCGGTCATGGGGTGCGCGTGATGGAAGATGAAAAGGTTGTATCATTGGCACGCGAACGTAGCACGGTCTTCGAAGTCTGCCCGACCAGCAATTTTCAATCTGGCGTGGTGAAGACGTTTGAATTGCACCCACTTCCGCGCATGCTCGAGAGCGGACTGAAGGTGACAGTCAACACGGATGATCCCAGCGTGTCGCGCATCACGTTGGCGCATGAATATCAGGATGTGTGCGACAAGCTCAACGTCCCGATGGATGCGTTGAAACATTCCATTCTCCTGGCAGCAGAGTCCGCTTTTCTGGATGAGATTGCCAAACAGGAATTGACTGCGTCGCTCAAAACGGAATTGAAGCTTTAGCTCACACTCAGATGATGTGCAGCGTGGAATCCTCTTCCATCCCTGCCGATAAATCAGTATAATTCGGTCTGAATTTCCCAAGTTACCCCCACCACATAGAAAAAAGGATATCAAAGGCGCTCCTTTGAGTTCTTGCAGATTGTGGTGTGAGTGTGACGGCGCAATGCCGTTACGAAAAACCTCATACCAAAGGAGTATCCTATGCAAGATTTTTTTAAGTCCCGTGACGTATTGACCGTGGGCAAGAAGAAGTACGTCTACTTCCGGCTCGACGCGCTCGAAAAAGCCGGGCTGACCCAACTCAGCAAACTTCCCTATTCCATTCGTATCGTGCTCGAAGCCGCATTGCGCCAGTGCAATGACAAAGAGATCACACAGGCTGATGTGAAGAACATCGCCGCGTGGACTCCCAAAGGCGCTCGCCCGGGTATTCCGTTTTTGCCCGGTCGCGTGGTGATGCAAGATTTCACCGGCGTGCCCGCCGTAGTGGACCTCGCCGCGATGCGTGCCGCCGTGGCTCGTTTGGGCGGCGACCCCAAGAAGATTAATCCGCTCGTGCCGGTGGATCTGGTCATTGACCACTCGGTGCAGGTCGATTTCTTCGCCACTGCCGAAGCGCTCAACCGCAACACCGAAGTTGAATTCCAGCGCAACCGCGAACGCTATGAGTTCCTCAAGTGGGGACAGAAAGCCTTCAGCAATTTCCGCGTTGTGCCGCCGATGACCGGCATCGTGCATCAGGTCAACCTTGAATATCTCGCTGACGCCGTGATGACCAAAGAAGAGAACGGCGAGACCATCGCCTTCCCTGATACGCTTGTCGGCACCGACTCGCACACCACCATGATCAATGGCTTGGGCGTAGTGGGTTGGGGCGTGGGCGGTATCGAAGCCGAAGCCGTCATGCTCGGTCAGCCCATGGATATGCTCCTTCCTGATGTGATCGGTTTCAAACTCTACGGCAAACTCAAAGAAGGCGTGACCGCCACCGACCTCGTCCTTACCGTGACGCAGATGCTGCGCAAGAAGGGCGTGGTGGATAAGTTCGTTGAGTTCTTCGGCGAAGGTCTCAACAACATGTCGCTGACCGACCGCGCCACCATCGCCAACATGGCTCCCGAATACGGTGCCACCATGGGCTACTTCCCTGTGGATGAAGAGACGCTTCGCTACATGCGTCTAACGGGTCGCTCCGAAGAAGTCTTGGCTCGCACTGAAGCCTATCTCCGCGCTCAGGGACTCTTCCGTGAAGCCAACAGCCCCGAACCGGAATTCACCGACACGCTCGAACTGGATCTGGGAAGCGTCGTCCCTTCATTGGCTGGACCCAAACGCCCGCAAGACCGCGTCGCTCTGACCGATATGAAGGATACATTCCGAAAAGCCTTAACCGCCCCGGTTAAAGAGCGCGGATTTGAACTCTCGCAGGAAGCGCTCACCAAAGAAGCGACCTTCGGCACCAACGGCGGCTCGACTCAGATGAAGCATGGCGCAGTTGTCATTGCGGCTATTACCTCCTGCACCAACACATCCAATCCTTCCGTGCTCGTCGCGGCGGGACTAGTCGCCAAGAAAGCCGTCGAAAAAGGCTTGAACGTCAAGCCGTATGTGAAGACCTCGCTCGCTCCCGGCTCGCGTGTGGTGACCGAATATCTCAAGAAGGCTGGTCTGATCGACCCGCTTTCCAAACTCGGTTTCAACGTGATTGCATATGGTTGTACGACTTGTATCGGGAACTCCGGTCCGCTGCCCGGTGAAGTTGCCAAGGCTGTGACTGGTTCCGACTTGGTCGCGTCGGCAGTCATCTCCGGTAACCGCAATTTCGAAGGACGCGTGCATCCGCTCGTGAAGGCGAACTTCCTCGCTTCGCCTCCGTTGGTCGTGGCGTATGCCCTCGCTGGCACCGTCGACATTGACTTGAACAACGAACCGCTCGGCACTGACTCCGATGGGAAGGAAGTCTATCTCAAAGACTTGTGGCCCACTCAGCAGGAAATTCAAGAGTCGGTTGCCAAGTACGTCACCGCTGAAATGTTCTCCGAAAAATATTCCGATGTCTTCTCCGGCTCGGATATGTGGCAGAACATCAGCATCAAAGAAGGTGACCTGTTCGAGTGGAGCGAAGAATCCACCTACATTCATCACCCGCCTTATTTCCAGACTCTCTCGCTTGATGTGCCGACCATTCAGCCCATCAAGAACGCACGTGTGCTCGGTGTCTTCGCGGACTCCATCACCACCGATCACATCTCGCCTGCTGGTAACATCGCCGCGGATTCTCCTGCTGGCAAGTTCTTGCAGGAACGCGGCGTGCAGCCCAAGGACTTCAATCAATACGGCACCCGCCGCGGCAATGACCTGGTGATGGCTCGCGGTACTTTTGCGAACATCCGCCTCAAGAACATCATGGTCGCGCCAAAAGAAGGCAACTGGACCAAGCACCAGCCAAGCGGTGAAGTGATGTCCATCTTCGATGCGGCGATGAAGTATCAAGGCGAAGGCGTGCCGAGCATCGTCCTCGCAGGCAAAGAATATGGCACCGGTTCGAGCCGCGACTGGGCGGCGAAGGGTCCCATGCTGCAGGGCGTCAAAGCCGTTATCGCCGAATCGTTCGAACGCATCCACCGCTCCAATTTGGTAGGCATGGGTGTGCTTCCGCTGCGCTTTGCCGAAGGTCAGAATGCTGAATCCCTCGGTTTGGACGGCAGCGAAGTCTTCGACATCGAAGGCTTGAACGACAGCATCCAGCCCAAGGCTGAGCTCAACGTCAAAGCCAAGAAAGCCGACGGCAAGGTGATCGAGTTCAAAGCCACTGCGCTCTTGAACACCGACGTGGAAGTGAACTACTACCGCAACGGTGGCATCCTGCACACGGTGCTGCGCAATTTGGTGAAGTAAAAAAACGCAACACAAAGCCCTGGGACTTTTGTCCTGGGGCTTTTTTGTTTGGGTAAATCTATAATGTGGAGATGGAACCTTCAACCCGCTTCCCCGACTTCCCGCTTCTCTCTACCTCGCGCCTGCTTCTACGTGACCTGCGCCCTACCGACCTCGATGATCTGTACGAGTACGCCTCTGACCCGGAAATCGACCGCTACACTCCTTGGGATCGTTATCAGTCTTTAGATGATGCGTGCGAAGACCTTGGCGGTTACATAGCCCGCTACGAGCAGGGACATTTCCGCGCCTGGGGCATTGAGCATCGCGCCGACAAAAAATTGATCGGCATCACCAACTTCGGGTTTATCTCGAAGGAAGATCGTCGCGCCGAGATGGGCTACACCATTGCGCGCAAATACTGGGGTCAGGGACTCGCCACCGAAGCGGCTACAGCGTTGATTCAGTATGGATTCGAGACTCTGGATTTGGTCCGGATCGAGGCGGTTGTCCTTCCTGAAAACAGGGCATCAACCAAAGTCCTGCTCAAGGTTGGGATGCAGTTCGAAGGTCTGTTGCGTAGTTATCAGGTATGGAAAGACAAACCCAGCGATTTGGAAATGTATGCCATCGTGAGAAAGTAAAAGAGGCTGACATTAATGTCAGCCTCTTTTACTTGAGATGTTTTATATTTTGGCGCGATTGACCATCAAGCCAGATGCGATGACCGAAAACAATAGGGCAATCACAATGGCAAGGATGCCTTGTATCCACCAGCCCATGTACACGGTGAGCAATCCCAGAATGACAACGACTGCCAGGAACGTGAGTTGACGCGCTGTGTCTGCGCCGCTTCGTTCTGGATCTTGAACCTGACTCAGACCATATAATCCAACTCCCATCCCAAGCAGACTCACAATTACCATGCCCCAAGTGAAGATCGCTCCGTTACCGGGGAGATTGACAATGAAAACGCCGCAGGTATTTTCACGGTCTGGGATGGGGTATGAGGCGTAGACCAGCACCTTCGCGAAGATGAAGCGGTCAAGGTCCACATTGCCGGGACCAATCTCCCATTCTTTGACAACGCTTTCCCCAGCCTGTAACTCGACATAATCCGAGAATAAAAACGCCAGGGCAGGGGAACTGATTTCGGTGCGGATGGCAGGTGAAAGTTTCTTTTCAGTGGTGTTGGTGACCGTAAGCCGGATGGCATTGGTTTCGTTCGCAGTCATTAACACGGGACAGCTCAATCCACGCAACCCAGATCCGGCGCGGCGGGCAAATCCATAATAAGCGGCTTCCAAGTCTGCCCAGGTGGAGAGGACAGTCAGGGTCAGTCCGCTGATGGCGCCGACGATAAAGATCGCGAGAAAGAGATTAAATCTTGATTTTTGGTTTTCCATATTGGGTTCTTTCAGGAATAGAATGATTGGAATTTTATCCGCTCTCGGCAAATTTGCCACCGTCAGAAGTACTATTTTCCCTGCTGGAGCAAAGATTCCTTCTTTCTTAATCGGGTATACTACGCACGCTAAACTATGACAGACCATATCCGAAACTTCTGTATTATCGCCCATGTGGACCACGGCAAATCCACGCTGGCAGACCGTCTTCTGCAATTGACCGGGACCGTCTCTGAGCGTGACATGACCGAACAGGCGCTCGACTCGATGGACTTGGAACGTGAAAAAGGCGTCACCATCAAGGCCTCAGCAGTGCGCATGTTCTACACGGCGAAAGACAACCAAAAATACGAACTGAACCTGATCGATACGCCCGGTCACGTGGACTTTGGCTACGAAGTCAGCCGCGCGCTTAAAGCCTGCGAAGGCGCCATCCTTGTCGTAGATGCTACCCAAGGAATCGAAGCCCAGACGTTGGCGAATCTCTATCAAGCGCTGGGTGCCGACCTGACCCTTGTTCCCGTTATCAATAAAATTGATCTCCCTTCGGCTCGTCCCGATGAAGTGGCTGAAGATGTCGGCTCGCTGCTTGGGGTAGACCCAGACAGTGTTCTGCGCGTCTCTGCCAAGGAAGGTATCAATGTCGAAGCCATCCTCGAAGCCATCGTGGAACGCGTCCCCGCCCCGAAAGATGCGGACAATGATCCCCTGCGTGCGCTCGTCTTTGATGCACATTACGACTCCTATAAAGGTGTCATTGCCTATATCCGCGTGTTCGAAGGCAGAATTAAATCAAATGATGTCTTGCGCATGTTCGCGACTAGCAACGATTTGCGTCCGGTGGAGATCGGTATTTTTCAACCTGGCATGAAACCCGTGGAAAGCATCGGCTCTGGCGAAGTAGGCTACGTGGCGACTGGATTCAAAACTGTCCACGAATGCCGCGTCGGTGACACGATGACGCTTGCCTCTGCTCCGGCAAGCGAACCCTTACCCGGATATTTTCTCCCCAAACCGATGGTCTTCGCGGGTATCTATCCCGTCGAAGCAGACGACTACACCGAGTTGCGTGAAGCGCTCGAAAAACTACAACTCAACGACGCTTCACTGACATATCAACCTGAGACATCACAGGCGTTGGGATTCGGTTTCCGGGCTGGCTTCCTTGGCTTGTTTCATATGGAGATCATTCAGGAACGCATCGAACGTGAATATCTGCTCGATGTGCTCTTCACCGCTCCCTCGGTGGAATACGAAGTGGTGACCGTTACAGATGAAGTCATCAAAGTAGATTCACCTGCCGAGTTGCCCGACCCTGGCAAGATCCTCGAAGTCCGCGAACCGTGGATGAATATCGAGATCATCACCCCCACCGATTATTACGGACCCATTATGGACTTGGTCACGAAGCGGCGCGGCATCTTCAAACAGCAGGAACATCCCGCCCCGCATCGCGTGCAATTGGATTTTGAAATTCCACTTTCCGAGATCATCGTGGATTTCTTCGATCATCTCAAGTCACGCACCAAAGGCTACGCCTCACTCGATTATCAATTCCTCGAATACCGTCCTGATAAACTGCAAAAGTTGGAGATCCTCGTCAACGGCGATCCGGTCGATGCGTTGGCTGCCATTGTCCACGAGAAGGATGCGTATCACAAAGGTCAGCGCCTCATTACCAAACTGAAGGATTTGATTCCGCGCCAGTTGTATGATGTCGCTATCCAGGCAGCTTCGGGTGGACGTATCATCAGCCGCGCCAACGTCAAAGCCACGCGTAAGGATGTGCTCGCCAAATGTTATGGTGGCGATATTTCCCGCAAAAAGAAATTACTCGAGAAACAAAAGCGCGGTAAAAAACGTTTGAAGATGGTGGGTAACGTTGAGATCCCGCAGGACGCCTTCATGGCAGTTTTAAAACTGGAAGACGAATGATCGTAGGGGCGCAAAATTTTGCGCCCCACGGAGCCACTATGAAAGACATCAAACGAATCATCCCCGGCGCACTTATCAGCGTTCTCCTCATCGCCGCCCTCTTGTACTTTGTGGATTTCCCAACCATGTGGAGATCCATTCAAAATGCGAATTACACCATTCTGGCGGGTTCAGCAGTTTTCTCCTTCGTATGGATAATGATCCGCGCGAAGGTCTGGCAGACACTCATGCGCGACAAGCCCAAATATGTGGATGTCCTATTTGCCGCCGGTGAAGGCTATCTGCTGAATAATTTCCTGCCCTTCCGCCTTGGTGAACTTGGACGCGCCTTTTTGCTCAGCCGTAAATCGGGACTGGCGTTCAGTGAAATTTTGCCGACTATTGTCATTGAACGCGTGGTGGATCTGGTCTTTTCCGCCGGATTGCTATT
>JAHDWC010000149.1 GCA_023382575.1 Anaerolineales bacterium | reverse complement strand
GATGGCTTTTTGCGTAAAGGCTTGTTCCGGGTTGGTAAAGACAAATCCGTACCATTTCACATATGACCGGGCGGCGGCGATGTAAGCAGGTTCATCCCAGGTCAGTCCGATGTTTGGAGCGGTTGCGACAAGTAGAACAAAAACGACCAACCCGATCAGGGCAGCGATACCATATGTTTGTATATTGGATTTCATGTCCCATCTCCAGAAAGTTTCGCGGAAGTTATTCCGCAGATTTGTTTCGCATAAAATCGGCAGTTTCGGCAAAGCGCGCTTTGAGATGTTCCTTCACTGCCGGCAAAAAATCACTTTCATCCAGCGCCTTGTTCATGCACCACAGCCACTGGTCACGCTCACGCTCGCCAATGGGAAACGGCATGTGACGCATCCGCAAACGGGGATGACCAAATCGTTCGATGTACAACTGCGGTCCGCCAGACCAGCCGGAGAGAAACATGAACAACTTTTCACGTGATTGCTTCAAACTGGTGGCGTGCAGTGCGCGGATATCCTGCGCTTCGGGCGCGGAATCCATCAAATCATAGAAGCGGTCGACGAGGGCACGCACGCCCGTCTCGCCGCCAAGCAATTCATATAGAGACTGGGTTTCGGTCATAGGCGAAATTGTAACTGATAAAACCAACCATCCATTTATAATGGCATATCTATAGAAATGGAGGCACGATGAGCAAAGAAAACGAAGCGGTCATCCTAAGCGCCGCGCGCACTCCCATTGGGAAGTTCCAAGGCGCGTTGAGCGGCATCCCTGCGCCAAAGCTGGGGGCAATTGCCGTCGAAGAAGCGGTCAAACGTGCGGGCATCGACCCCGCTGAAGTGGAAGAAGTCATCATGGGCAATGTCGTCTCGGCAGGCTTGGGGCAGGCACCTGCCCGTCAGTCTCTCATTTTCGGCGGTGTGCCCGCCACGGTCAGCGCGACGACGATCAACAAGGTTTGCGGCTCCGGGTTGAAAGCTGCCATGATGTCGGCACAAGCCATCCGTGCGGGTGATGCGGAGCTTTTCATCGCCGGCGGATTTGAATCCATGAGTCGCGCTCCATACCTGGTCAGCGGGCGCATGGGCGAGTTGAAATTTGGCAACTCGCAAATGACTGATGCCCTGCTCAATGATGGTTTGTGGGATCCATTCGAGAATTGGGGCATGGGCAATGCCGCTGAGTTCATTGCGGATGAATATGAAGTGACCCGCGCCGCGATGGATGAATTCGCGCTTCGCTCTCACCAGAAAGCGGTGGAGGCTCAAGAAGCAGGACGCTTCAACGCTGAGATCGTTCCCGTCCAAATTCCCGGGCGCAAAGGCGAAGTGACCACAGTCAGTGTGGATGAAGGTCCGCGCAAAGACACGTCGCTGGAGTCACTTGGTAAGCTCAAGCCCGTCTTCAAAGCGGACGGCAAAGTAACCGCAGGCAACGCCTCGTCCATGAACGATGGCGCGGCGGCAGTGGTGATTTCGTCGCGCGCTTATGCTGAAAAGAAAGGCATCCAACCATTGGCGCGGATTGTTGGCTACGCGCAGGCTGCGGTCGAGCCAAAATATCTCTTTGCTGCGCCAGCCCATGCCATGCCCAAATTGCTCAAGAAAATCGGCTGGACATTGCAGGATGTTGACTTGATCGAACTCAACGAAGCCTTTGCTGCGCAAGTCCTCGCAGATGGATATGCCCTTGCCGACCAGGGCTGGGATTGGGACAGGGTCAACGTGAACGGTGGGGCGATTGCACTCGGTCACCCACTGGGAGCCAGCGGCGCGCGCGTGCTGACCACGCTCATCTACGCGCTGAAAGACCGCGGGCTGAAGCGCGGCGTTGCATCGTTATGTCTCGGCGGTGGTGAAGCAGTAGCAATGGCAGTGGAATTGGAAGGTTAGAAAATTTACTGGTTTGAATATGAATTTGTTCAAACTTATTTTATTTATAGGAGTCATAGTATGAATACCCAGGAACGCAACGAAAAAATCGAACTCTACGGGCGTGGATACGACCTACTGAAAGCCGCGCTGGTTGAAGTCCCAGCGGAGGCGATGTATTTCAAGCCAGAGCCGAAAGAATGGAGTGTGTACGAGGTCATCATCCACATTGCAGACAGTGAGACTAACGCCGCCCTGCGTGCCCGCAAGTTGATCGTCGAGCCGGGTGGGAGCCTCATGGGCTACAACCAACCACTCTGGGCCGATGTGCTGGACTATCATCAACATAATTTTGAAGATGCGCTTGAAGTGACACGCCTGGTACGCAAGACCACCTACGAATTGTTGAAGCGTGTGCCGGAGATCGTCTTCAACACGCATTGGATCAAACATCCCGAACACAACGAACCCTTCACCTTCGATAGATGGGTGGATATTTACTCGGGGCATATTCCCGGACACATCGAGCAGATTCAAAATAACGTCAAGGCGTGGAGAACGCAGGTCTCAAAATAGATCGATGAAGCTCGCCTCCCTCCTTCAAAAAATCATTACGACCTTTACCACCCTCGGGCGAAACTCAATTCCGCTCGGCGCATTTTGGCTGGGAGGCAACTCAGCAGAGACGGCGATGGTCTTGTATTTTCTGGAGACGATCATCGCCATCCTGTTGGCGGCATGGATCGTACGCCTGCGCGCGCCCGCCGAAGACCCAGGCTATCAGACACTCGCCTCCACACAGACTGAGATGAAGGTCAACGGTCGCGTCACGCGAACGTTTCAACCCGGCAATCGCCGCAGGCTGCTGGAAGGGTTTTTGATCTTCTCCCTCGCCTTTGGCGTCGCCCCTGGGCTTTTCCTTGCCATCTTCCTCTTTGGCGTCCTAAAAGCGGATATTTCGCTTGCAGTCATCCTTTCTGGCTTGGGCGGCATCGTCGTCTTTCAACTCATCCACTTTTTCATGGACTTGTTCCGTCAGCGTGAGATGAGCCCGGAAGATGCAAATGCAATCATCACCGCCAGCATGGGACGCAGCGCCATTGTCTTTCTCTCCTGCTTTGCCGGGGTCTTCCTCGCCGCTTTCGTCAACGATTGGTTCGTTATTCCTTTCGCCATTTTGAAAACAGTCACCGACATAGGCAGTTTGTTCAAAAAATAGAGATCCCCGTCTTCGTGGTGAATAGTTCCAACGCCTTCATCCCCACCAACGATGTGCCATGACTGTTCAACGCTGGCGACCAGACGCAGATCGAAAGCAGGTTTGGGATCACCGCTACAATGCCGCCTCCGACTCCGCTCTTGCCGGGCAACCCTACCGTGAAGGCGAACTCCCCCGAATCATCGTATAGCCCGCAGACTTGCATCAGCGCATTGACGCGCTTCGCCTGACTCGTCGTCAGAATCTGTTCCCCATTCCACGGGTTGATGCCGCGGTTGGCAAGGAATAAAAAGGCGCGCGCCAGGTCATGGCAGTCCAACATCAACGCGCATTGATGAAAATAGACCTTCAAAACCTCATCCACGTCATTCTCAATATTCCCAAAACTCTTCATCAAATTGATCAAAGCCGCATTGCGAAACCCGGTCTGACGTTCGGACTCAGCGACCTCCTCATTGAAGCCAACCTTCGGGTTATTGGAAAGCATGCGCACAAAACTGAGAATATTCAACAGCGGATCACTGGTCTGTGACACTAAATGATCGGTACAAACCAATGCGCCTGCATTGATGAACGGATTGCGCGGAATGCCATTCTCTGTCTCAAGCTGTACCAACGAGTTAAAGGCATTGCCTGAGGGTTCGCGCCCCACACGCGTCCATAAAGTCTCGCCAATCCTTCCAAAAACCATCGCCAACACAAACACCTTCGAAATACTTTGGATCGAAAATGGCACACGGGCATCCCCCACCTGAAACGCCTCTCCACTCAAGGTGTGGATCGCAATGCCATATTGGCGCGGATTCACCTTCGCCAACGCAGGGATATAATCCGCGACCCTGCCCTGCCCAAGCATGGGTCTCGTCTCAGCGTAGATCTCATCCAGAATTTGCTGGTAATTTGTATTCATCGCATCACTCCGTGGCGGGAATTTTATCAAGCCATTGGGGCTATTTCTTCGCCGATGATATGGATTTGTAAGCAAATCCATCCATTGACCGGTTGTCAATCGTCCCGTTTAGGCTTATGATAAGGTTATACGAAATAAGACATTTTCCACTTCAAGGAGGTTGACATGTCTTACAAGACCTTTACCCGCAGTGTTGTCCTCGTCCTGTTTGCTCTGGCTGCGTTGGTGCTTCCGCTCAACGTTCACGCCGGAGGCGCATGCGGCGGAACTTATACCGCCGATCCTGGAGATACAGTCGAAAAGCTCGCCGCCATGTGCGGCACATCGGCTGCTGCCATTTACGCCGCCAATCCTGGCATCAGCAACGTCTTATCCACCGGGCAGGTGCTGACCATTCCCGGCAGCAGCTTCGTCACTCCGGTTCCATCCACGCCTGCACCGATCACCGTCGTCCCGGTGACGGTCAATAATTACAACTACTATAACTATTACAATTATTATCCACCGACCAGTTACACCAATACCTATGTCGTTCAGTATGGCGACACGTTTGCAAGCATCGCCTATCGCTTCGGCGTGGGATTGCATGACCTGTGGGCAGCCAACCCGCAAATCCACAACATCAACCTGATCTACGTCGGGCAGGTGATTAATGTTCCGGCACGTGGAACTGCTGTCAGCACGGAAGAGGCGACTCCGCTTTCCTATCCCGGTGATATTCCCAAAAACGCCTCCAAAGGGACCGTGGTGCTGGTCAATAATTCCAATAGCGACGTTTACATCTCCTTGCGCACCGCCCGCGCAGACGGGACGAATGCCATCAATGAATATCCTGTTGGCGGCACGCTGACCGCCAAAATCCCTTCCGGTTGGATCGATTATGTCGCCTGGGTCGGTGGCGTCAAATACACGGGCGGCTTCCAATTGAAGGCAGATACCCAACACACCATCACCTTCAACCGCAGCAAGGTCATTGTGGAGTGACATTTCGAAACTGTAATTGACACTTGTATCATTCCACTGTAAACTATATTTACTCCGATGGGGAGTAGCCCCCGAACTGGTTTCGGGTCTGGCAGTCGTCATGACGGAAAGAGATTTCCCGGCTGTCTGGATGCAAAGCGCAAGACCATCGCCTTCATTTGAGGCGGTGGTCTTTTATTTTGCTCACACCGCCCCCATATCTGATTTGTCACCAAACAGAAAAGGAGCATTCCCATGGCTGCAAATACCACCTCCGCCCTGCGGAAATATTGGAAGCCCGCCCTCGCAACCGGTGCAGGCGGTACCTCGTTGATCATCTGGTTCGAGGAGATCATCGTCCTCGGGTTGGACATCCTGGCGGTGATCGTTCTGCTCTTGCTGGCAGGACCCATCTACCTCTTCAATCACTTCGTGTTCAAAGCGGCAACCCCGACTTTAGAAGATAAAAACAAATAAGGAGCCCAATTTACTTTTATGGAATCAAACAATTTCTGGCATACAAAGAGTACCGATCAAACCTTTGCCCAACTGAATAGCGATCCAGCCGGTCTCAGCGCCAGTGAAGCGGATGCGCGTTTGGCAAAGTTTGGTCCGAATGAGATTCAGGCGGCGCATCGCGTCTCGCCGTGGGAGATCTTGCTCGAGCAGTTCAAGAATATCCTCATCCTTATCCTGCTCGGCGCAACGGCGATCTCATTCTTCCTCGGTCATGCCACAGAATCAATCGTTATTGCTGTTATCGTGTTGTTTGCTGTTGGGCTCGGTTTTGTTCAGGAATATCGCGCTGAACGTGCCATCGAAGCGCTGCGCCAAATGGCGGCGCCAACTGCAACCGTGTTACGCGACGGACAGGAAGTGAAAGTGCCTGCACGTGAAGTGGTACCCGGTGATGTGGTGATTCTGCATACGGGTGACCGCATCCCTGCCGATGGGCGGTTGATCGAATCGATCAACTTGCAGATCGAAGAAGCGGCGCTGACCGGGGAATCTGTCCCCGTGGAAAAACATACAGACGCGCTTCAAGCCGAAGAGATGCCTGTGGGCGACCGCAAGAACATGGTCTACGCTGGAACCGCCGCCACCTACGGGCGCGGACGCGCCTTGATCATCGCCACGGGTATGCAAACCGAGTTTGGCAAGATCGCGCAATTGTTGCAGACCGTGGAGAGCAGCAAGACTCCGTTACAACAAAATCTGGATAAAGTCGGCTCGGTCTTGGCACGTGCGGCTTTCGTTGTCGTTGCCATCATCGTCGCGCTCGGTCTCCTGCGCGGACAGCCCTTCATCGAAATGCTCATCTTCGGCATTGCCCTCGCCGTTGCAGTTGTGCCAGAAGCTCTGCCCGCAGTCGTGACCATTTCGCTTGCCATCGGCGTGCAAAAAATGGTCAGACGCAACGCACTCATTCGCCGCCTGCCCGCAGTGGAAACGCTCGGCAGTACGTCGGTAATCTGCTCCGACAAGACCGGCACACTCACCAAAGATGAAATGACCGTGCGTAAATTGTTCACAGCGGGTCAGGTCTTCAACGTCAGCGGTTCGGGTTATGAACCCGTCGGTCAGTTTTCCATCGACGGCAAAACCGTTGAAGCATCTGCTGAATTGAAGCAAATGCTCACCGCCGCCACCCTCGCTTCAGATGCGACCATCGTCAAAGATGAAGCCAGCAACGAAAAGAATGACTGGGACATCAAAGGTGATCCCACCGAAGGCGCACTCGTCGTCGCCGCTGCCAAGGCTGGGCTTAAGAAAGATGCGTTAGACGACGCCTATCCACGCATGCAGGAGATTCCATTCACATCCGAATCCAAGCGCATGACCACCCTCCACAAAACTGAGAAGGGTAATGTTGCTTACACCAAGGGCGCGCCGGAAATCATTTTGGAAAATTGTGATTCGGTGCTGACTTCAAGCGGTGTGAAAAAATTGGATGACGCGACCCGCAAGCAAGTGCTAGATACTGCACAGGATTTTGCTAGCCAAGCCTTGCGTGTGCTTGCCATCGCCTCCAAACCAGACGCGGTGATTGAGTCTGCGCAAACCGGCATGACCTTCCTTGGGCTGGCAGGCATGATCGACCCGCCGCGCCCCGAAGCCAAAGAAGCAATTGCCATTTGTGAAAGCGCAGGCATTCGCCCGGTGATGATCACCGGTGACCATCCCGTTACAGCGCAAGCTGTGGCACGTGAACTCGGCTTGCTCAAGAACGGGCGCGTGGTGACTGGCGCGGAACTTGATGACATTTCTGACGAAGATTTCAAACGCGAAGTGGAAACCATCGACGTGTACGCACGCGTCTCCCCGGCTCACAAGCTGCGCGTGGTGACAGCGCTACAAGCCAATGAACACATTGTGGCGATGACGGGTGACGGTGTGAACGACGCGCCCGCCCTCAAAAAAGCGGATATTGGCATTGCGATGGGTATCACCGGCACCGACGTCACCAAAGAAGCCGCCGCCATGACCCTCACTGATGACAACTTCGCTTCCATCGTTGCGGCTGTGGAAGAAGGGCGCGGGGTGTTCGGCAACATCAAAAAATATTTGATGTATCTGCTTTCTTCAAATATCGGCGAGATCGGTCTCATGGCTGGCTCGGCATTACTCGGCTTGCCCTTGCCACTAACCGCTGTGCAGATTCTCTACGTCAACCTCGCGACAGATGGTTTGCCCGCGCTGGCTCTCTCGGTTGACCCCGCCGAAAAAGATTTGATGAAGCGCAAGCCACGCAACCAAAAGACAGGTATCTTCACTCGTCCAGTTGTCTCCTTGATGTTGGCGGGCGGTATCTGGTCCACCATCATCAATCTTGGGCTGTTCATTTGGGCTACCAATTCCGGTCGCAGCATTGAAGAGGCCATGACCATGACCTTCGTCTCGTTGGTGCTGGTGCAATTCTTCAAAGCCTACAACTTCCGCTCAGATCGTCATTCCATCTTTAATCGTCCGTTCGAGAACAAGTGGCTCAACACCGCCATTTTGTGGGAAGCCGTGCTGCTGGTCTTGATCGTGTACGTCCCTGCTTTGCATGAACCGTTCAACACCTTCAGCCTGCCGCTGATTGACTGGGTCATCATTGGTGCGCTCTCATTGACTATCTCGCCTGTGCTCGAACTGGTCAAGTGGATGACGCGCAAGGGTTGGTTCGGAGAAATGGATTCGTAATACGAATGCAAAAAGCGGTCAGCTTATAGCTGACCGCTTTTTATTTACAAACTGCCCGCGTACCCATCTGCCCGCGGATCACTGCCCCCGCACAGCACACCCGCTTCATCGCGCAAGATTACCTGTCCCCTGCCGAAGACTGCCCGCTCATACCCGCTGACTTCATTCAACGGGTGCCCCATTTCACGCAGGGCGTTCACGGTGGCAGTCGGCATACCTTCTTCGATATCCACCTTGCCACCATTCGAATCCGCATCCAAACAGAAGCGCGGCAGATCCAGCGCAGACTGTGGGTCGAGCCCACCATCTTTCAACGCGGACAAAACTTGCACATGTCCCTGTGGCTGCATGAAACCGCCCATCACGCCATACGAAGCATATAAAGAATTATCTGAAACACGCGTGACCATCGCAGGAATGATGGTGTGATACGGGCGTTTACCCGGCACAAGCACATTGGGATGATTCGGGTCGAGGCTGAAATTATGTCCGCGGTTTTGCAGGGTGAAGCCCCAACCCTTCGGCACAATGCCCGTGCCAAAGCCCATGTAATTGCTATTGATGAACGAACACGCATTGCCCATGCCGTCTACCACGCTCAAATACACCGTGCCAGAAGCATTCATCGGCGAGCCGCGCCGCGGGTCAACGGTGGCGCGTTTCATGTCGATCAACTTGCGGCGCTCACTCGCATATTCTTTCGAGAGCAATTCCAGCATCGGGATCTTCGAGAACGCGGGGTCGCTCACGTACCACTTCGCATCGGCAAACGCGAGGCGCATGGCTTCGATCATCAGGTGCATTTTTTCGGTCGAGAGCAAATCCATTGAAGCCATATCAAAGCCATCGAGGATGTTCAATGCGATCAGCGCCGTGATGCCCTGTCCATTCGGCGGACATTCATACACGCGCAATCCGCGATAATCAACGGATATGGGACTCTCCCACGTGGACACATGCGCCGCGAGGTCTTCAGCGGATAAACATCCGCCCGCCTCTTTAATCACGGCGACAATTGATTCTGCAACCGAGCCTTGGTAAAAGCCTTGAGCGCCCCGCTCCGCGACGAGTTTGAACGTGCGTGCCAGACCTTTGTTTTGAAAAATTTCACCCGCCTTCGGCGCACGCCCGTCAACGGTCAACTCATGCCCATTCAACGCGGACTTCAATTGCCTGTCCGCGCCGCGTGCCCAAAAGTGAGCCGTGATCGGCGCGACAGGAAAACCTTCATCTGCGAGTCGAATCGCAGGCGCGAGGATTTCCGTCAGCGAGAGTGAGCCGTGCTTTGAGATCAAGTCACACCAGCCCGCACACGCCCCAGGGACCGTCACCGTATGCGGATGGAACGGTGGCAGTGTAGATAAACCTTCCTTCTTTAGCCGATCAAGCGTCAGCGCGGACGAGGCGCGCCCCGATCCGTTCAGGGCGGTCACCTGCTGAGTCTGCGCGTCAAAATACAAGGCGAACATATCCCCGCCAATGCCCGTGGAGGTTGGCTCGGTGACGTTGAGCGCGGCGGCGGCAGCCACAGCCGCATCGGCGGCATTGCCACCCTTGGAAAGGACTTCAATGCCCGCGGCAGTTGCCAACGGCTGCGAAGTGGCGACAATTCCGCGGCGGGAGTACACGGGCGAACGACGGGAGGTGAATGTGGTGTGGGTCATGGGATCCTCTTTGAGGAGACGATTGACCATGGTGGACCACACCGTACTTACACTCGGTGCAAGTGTGGTCAATCGTCCATTGTCTATGGTCTGATGGAAGTATAATCCCATCAACGAGGTGGATGATGAAAAAACTTTTCTCCCTGTTCTTTGCGATCAGCCTAACCCTCTCCGCTTGTGGGATAGCGTCCATGCAGCCTGCGCCTCCAGTACAAACAGGGACACCAACCACAATTCCAACAGCAACTCAAACACCCACAGCCACCATTACGCCCCTACCCACCATCCCAACCTTCACCCCGACCTTCGATGTCTCGTCTATTGTTACGGTCACACCCGCGCAGAAGGCAGAGTGCCCGAAGGAAAATCTTGCGGGTGCATCACCGCTTGAATTTGAGGTTTTTCCATCGGGAGCAAAATATGTTGGTCATACGACCATTGATATTATCCAGAATTTCCTAAACTCAGGCGGCTCCGTCGAAAGCTTGAAAATAGAACTTTCAAAAGTTAATTCAAATTTTACTTTTCAAGACATCACAAATGATGGAGTACACGATCTTATTCTCACATCAGGCTCAGTATTCCAAATTGTCAACATCTTGTACTGTGACAAAGGGCAATATAGAGTATTTCCAAAAGATGACATCGAGTCTGAAGCACTCGGAAGTGACAACATTCAGTTTAGAATATTAGACTTGAATCAAAATGGAATATCAGACATCATTTCAATTGGAAGTGGAAGAACTGGTTTAGAAATTAACATCC
>JAHDWC010000148.1:4520-10575 GCA_023382575.1 Anaerolineales bacterium | reverse complement strand
TCATACATACTCGACCTACAAACGCGGATGCGAATCGTTAAGTGATGTTTATCGATTGCTTGATATGACTCCCTACGGACGGCAGGAAGATTGGGAAGATTCTCCCGCTGGCTTTCCACAGCGTCCAACCTACGGGTAAAATCTCCCGTAGCTCTGACGATTAAAAATGCCTAGCAGAACCGTGGAGAGAGAAATCGTCGTTTTATCATTTGCTATATTGAGGATGACTGACCAATGACAGATAAAAGCAAGTCCACGCAAAACAATACTTCGGTCAAAGAATATATTGACTCTCTTAATGATGAACAAACCGCAAAAGATAGCCATGTGCTGATTAAAATGATGCAGCATATAAGTGGGCATAAACCAAAGTTGTGGAATGTGGGTACGATCGGGTTTGATACCTACCACTATAAATACGACAGTGGACGCGAAGGTGATAGTCTTATTATCGGTTTTTATCCGAGAAAAGGTAAGATTACCGTCTATCTCATGGACGGCACGGCACGTTACTCTGGATTGCTGGCTAAGTTGGGTAAGCATACCGCTACTGGGTATTGTATATATATCAAACGGCTCGGTGATATCGAACTGCCAATCCTTGAGCAAATCCTGCAACAGTCTTATGAGAATATAAAGTCTCAAGACGGGCATGTAAACCAAATATTATGGAAAGCTGAAAATTAGGCGTTTCTGACCAGCTGATCTTCAGAATTTATCAAGACATTGTTGAAAACCGAAAAGCATTCTATTTTGAAGGGAAAAGTAAAGATAACGTAATTTTACGCGGTTAAAAAATCTTTTATTGGGTTCCACTTTTTTCGAGAAACCCATATGCGTTCGTTTTAACTCTCTCCAGAAAAACAGAGATAAAAAAGGGATATGGAAACTTTGGGATACAATACATTCATGGTATGGATGTGACAGGATGGGATCCCTTGGTGATTTTTTGATCTGGGCGATATCATGGGGTTGTGTTTCTCTTTGGTTACCCGTGATGATCTTGGGGCTTGGGTGGGTCGCAAATGGCACGCAAAGAGAGAATGCTCATAAAGTATTGGTGTTGATTGGGCTGTCCTCAGTGATTTTGTTCATGGTGATCGCTCTTATTTTTATGTTGTAGTTTATAAACCGAACGATAATTGCCATAATCATTCTTGCGGCGCGTAGGGGGATGGGAAACTTTACTAGCTGCATTTTATAGCCGTTTTCTGCGCAATGTAATAATTACCTGTATGGGCATGCAAAATAGTATCCTTATTGACCGCATGGGATATGAATTCTTATTGGGATGCATCAAACGTAGCGATGGATAGAGTTGCCAATGTTCATCTAGGTTTTCATTTTGTAATGTATGGACAAAGCTGTAAGTTGGGTCTATACTTGTATAAACTGGATTTTTATCTGTTTGGGACCTCGCCGTACAACAGCCTGGGGAACGGGTCGGCGATGAGGGTCAGTGCCATAGGGTGGGCATTTAACACGGTCGAGGACGTGTTGCGCGAAGCGGAACATTCCGCAGCCGTGACCCACAATCATCCTGAAGGCATCAAAGGTGCGCAGTCTGTTGCGCTGGCGATCTTCCTGGCGCGAACCGGTGTCGGGAAGGAGGACATTCGGCGGGAAATCGAAACCCGCTTCGGATATGACTTGAGGCGCACTTTGGACGAGATCCGCCCCACGTATCAATGGGATTCCACATCGCCAGGATCGGTGCCCGAGTCGATCATCGCGTTCTTGGAATCCACCGATTACGAAAGCGCGGTTCGCAATGCCGTCCTGCTGGGCGGGGATGCCGACACGATGGCGGCGATTGCCGGCTCGATCGCTGAAGCGTTTTTCGGCGGCGTGCCGGAAGGCATTGTTGCCGAGGTGCGGACGCGTTTGAAACCCGAACTGCTTGATGTGGTGGAGAAGTTTGCAAAACCTTACAATTAGGTTATTCTGTTTGATAAATACATGACTCTAGTCTATACTTAAATGAGAAGCCCCACAGGACTGGCATCCTGTGAGGCGAGTGGACTACGCGATAGGGCGCGTAGCGGATAGGGTCATTAATAGCAGAATCCCACCGCCCGCGCAAATTCCATTGCGTGGGCGGTTTGTGCTTTTCATAGAACAATAAACGGGCAGGTGATATGCAGTTGAAAGAAAATAGGAGCTTCCTGTTTCAAAAATTCTCATAAATACCAAATCTGAGTGTTGCAATACTTGCAACATGCCTCCCGTAAAGTGGAAAAAAATCCACAATACGGAGGCTGAAATGGCTCGAAAATCAGATGAAACGAGACTAAAAAAAATCTATAAGAAAGTGGAGGAAAATCCAGGTAAGAGGGCGGGGTTTATTGCAAGGTTGTTGGGCTTGAACCGTTCCGATGTGACCCGTTCACTTCCTGCATTGGACGACAAAGGCTTGCTTATTTACGAGGACGATCAAGGGGGACTATACCCCCTCAGGAAGAAGAAATCACAAAATTCATGACAAAATGTTGCAGAATTAGACAGGATGGCGTGCTACGCTGTTGCATATTTATTGTTTCAGTGAAAATTGCGCGCCGTCCCGCAGGTAACTGCTATTATGATAGTTAGGGGAGCCTGCGGGGCATTCTCGCATCAGCAGAAGGGAAACTATGAGTGGAAAAACCAAGGCAGAACGACTTGAAGAGTTGAAGCGGCTGTACATTCAGCGCGCTTTTTCAGACATTGAGATGGCAGAGCGATTGGGAGTGACGCGTGAAACCGTTTTTCGTGACCGAAGGGAGTTGTCAACTCAATACCCCATCGAAAAGGATGACCAGGGGCGCTATCACATCCCGCGCACGAAACTGATCTCAGAGATCAAACTCAATCTACACGAAGCATTGACTCTTTATCTGGCAGGGCGTAAAACATCCCGCCAAACGCGTTTCCACCAGCCACATACCGTCAACGCCGTGGAAAAACTTGCCGCTACCCTGCGTCAGCCCATGACCGAACGCTTGCTCAAATCCGCCGAGCGATTGATGGGGCAGGAGAAGAATACAGAGAAGATCAAGATCATCGAGACGATTACCCAAGCCTGGGTGGAGCAAAGAAAGGTGAAGATTGAGTATCAGGCGTTGGGAAGCGAAGGATTAACCCGTCACACGATCAACCCATACATTATCGAACCATCCATTTGGAGCGACAGCGTGTATGTGATTGCCCAGAGTGATTTCAATGACAAAATTTTCGCCTTCAAAATGGATCGCATCCTTTCGGCGTTTCTCTCCGGCGAAACCTATGAAATCCCCGCATCGTTCAATGACGAACAATTGCTTAAACATGCTTGGGGCATCTGGTATGGAAACATGGACCCTGTCACAGTGAAACTTCGCTTCTCTCCTGCTGTGACTCGTCGTGTGAAGGAAAGCATCTGGCATCCACTGGAAAAGGTGGATGACATCGAAGACGGTGGTTGTATCTGGAGCGTGGACATTGCCGAATGGCGCGAAATGCTCCCCTGGGTGCGCGGCTGGGGCGCCGATTGCGAGGTGATTGAACCCAAAGAACTGCGCGAGGCGCTGGAGAGGGAGGTGAGGAGGTTGGCAAGGGTGTATGGGGTGATGACAGAGAACGAACCAGAAGACGACCTGATTGCCCACATCCGCAAAAAGGACAAAAAAAAGCAATTGTTGAGAACTCACTTGCGCGAGGCGTCTCAACAGGCGGAAGGCTTTGCGGCAAAGATTGGATTGCCTGAAATTGGCAGAATTTTGGGTTTGCTGCATGACTTTGGCAAAGCCAGCCAGGAATATCAGGACTATTTGAGAACACAAGAGGGATTGATTAATCCCGATGAAGATAATTACTCAAAAGCCAAACGCGGCGAAGTTGACCACTCCACCGCTGGGGCGCAACTGGTCTTTGAAAAACTTGCCAACCGAGGAGTGGAAGGGAAGATTTTGGCGCAGCTTTTGGCGCTGGCAATCGCTTCCCATCATTCGGGGCTGATAGACTGCTTGAAGCCCGACGGCTTTAACGAGTTCAAGCGGCGCATTGAGAAATCTTATGACGATACGAATTTTGCAGAAGCGCGGCGCAAACTGCCCGACATCGAAAAGGAATTGGACGAGATTCTCGCGCAACCAATTGAGAAGCAGTTCTTTGCAAAAATCTTCGAGGAGATGAAAGAGCCTGACGATAACTCAAAATTGAATCTCGTATTCAAACAGGGCTTGATGGCGCGTTTTCTGCTCAGTTGCCTGCTGGAAGCCGACCGCCTGAACACCGCCGATTTTGAACACCCTGGCAACGAAGCGATTCGGAATTACGGCAAATACGTCCCCTGGGATGCGCTCATCGAGCGGCTGGAAGCGAAGTACGCCGAATATGCCGAGAAAACCGCGAACATGCCGCCAGGGCGGGCGCTGGAAGTCAATCAACTGCGGGCGCAGGTGGCGCAAGCCTGCCTGGAGGCGGCGAACAAGCCCAAGGGGATATACCAGTTGACGGTCCCGACGGGAGGCGGAAAGACCGAGGCGAGTCTGCGCTTTGCGCTCCATCAGGCGCGGGCGCACAAGATGGAGCGGATTTTCTACATCGTCCCCTACATCACCATCATTGACCAGAATGCTGACAAAATTCGGGCTATTCTGGAAAAAGAGGAAGAACGCGGAAAGGTCGTGCTGGAACATCATTCCAACTTCGTGCCGCCCGATGATACGCGCTATCGTCACAACTTGCTGGCGGAAAACTGGGACTCGCCGATCGTGTTCACCACGCAGGTTCAATTCCTGGAAGCGTTGTTCGGCTACGGCACGCGCGACGCCCGCCGAATGCACCAACTGGCGAATTCGGTCATCATCTTCGATGAAGTGCAGACCCTGCCCATCAGGATTACGCACATGTTCACCACCGCACTGCGCTTTTTGACCCACGACTGCGGCGCGACCGTCGTGCTTTGCACGGCGACCCAGCCGCCGCTCGACACGCTGCCCAATATGTACCGCAGTTTGAAAATTTCACAGGAGCAAAAAATTATTCAAGATGACGCAGCGCTGTTCCTGCAGTTGAAACGGGTCGAAGTGCATGACGCGCGTAAGCCAGGCGGCTTGACCAACGCCGATATTGCCGATTTGGCAGAGCGCGCTTTGCAGGAAAAAGGCAGCGTGTTGATTGTGGTCAATACGCGCCCTTCCGCGCTGGCGCTATATCAGGAAATCAAAGTGCGGAATTTAGGCGCGGAAGTCTATCACCTGAGCACGAATATGTGTCCTGCGCACCGCATGGCTGTATTAGATAGGCATATCAAACGCAAATTGAAAGCCAAAGAACCTGTGATCTGTGTCAGCACGCAACTCATTGAAGCGGGTGTGGATATTGACTTCGGCGCGGTCATCCGTTCACTGGCGGGGCTGGATTCGATTGCCCAAGCCGCAGGGCGCTGTAACCGTCACGGCGAGCGCGAGGATGGCGGGAACGTGTGGGTGGTGAATCCGCAGGAGGAAAATCTTGACCGACTTGAATACATCAAGAGTGGGCGCGAACACGCGCAACGAATTCTGGATGATTTCAAAGATGCCCCGCAATCGTTTGATGGCGACCAAATTGGTTTGGATGCGATTCGGCGCTATTACGAGGTGTACTTCCTTGCTCATCAGAAAGAACTCGATTATCCAGTGAACAAAAAATCATTGTTTGAACGGGAAGACCACTTGTTCAATGCCTTGTCAGAAAACAAACTTGCAAGGGATTCTCATCAAGCAACGCAACATTCCAAGCCTGATATGCTCTTGGCACAATCTTTTCGTACCGCGAATGCGGAATTTCGCGTGATTGATTCGCCCACGCGCGGCGTGATTGTTCCCATCGGAAAAGGCAGAAGAATCATCACGGAGTTATGCGGCGCGTTTGGGTTGGAGAAAAAAGGCAAGTTGCTCAAACAAGCGCAGCGGTATTCGGTGAATTTGTTTGACCACAAACTCAATGATTTATTGAAAATTGGAGCCATCCAGGAGGTGCAAGACGCAGGAATTTATTATCTCAACGAGCAGTATTACAGCAAATAGTTTGGCTGGAGCGATGAACCAGTCAA
>JAHDWC010000148.1:0-4510 GCA_023382575.1 Anaerolineales bacterium | reverse complement strand
GGAGGTCTCGATGCTATATCAAAACAGCGTGACGTTCAAGGTGTGGGGCAGATATGCCTTGTTCACCGACCCGCTAACCCGCATTGGCGGCGAAAAATACTCCTATCAGGTTCCCACCTACGAAGCGTTGAAGGGAATCCTGAGTTCGGTGTATTGGAAGCCGACCATCGTGTGGTTCATAGACAAGGTGCGGGTGATGAAGCCCATCCGCACACAGCCGCGCGGCGCAAAGCCCATCAAGTATCAATCGGGTGGAAACGACCTGTCCATCTACACCTATCTAGCCGATGTCGAGTATCAAGTACAGGCACATTTCGACTGGAATTACAACCGCCCCGACCTGGAACACGACCGCAACGACCACAAGCACTATTGGATTGCGCGGCGGATGCTGGAACGCGGCGGCAGGCGGGATGTGTTTCTCGGCACGCGCGAATGTCAAGGATACGTCGAGCCGTGCGAATTCGGCGAAGGCAAAGGCTTCTACGATAATTACGGCGAAATGGCTTTCGGGCTGATGTTCCACGGCTTCGATTACCCCGATGAAGGCAAGCCTGGCGAATTTTGGGCGCGGTTCTGGCGGGCAAAGATGATTGACGGCGTTCTTGAATTTCCCAAGCCTGACGATCCGAAGGAAATCGTCCGCAAGTTTGTGCGCTCCATGAAAGCCAACCCGCCCGATAGCATGGGGCTGGCAGAGGAAGGCTTGCTCGAAGGCTACGCGGAAGGAGGGGCGTGAGATGAACTGGATTCAAAGCTTGTATGAGACGTATGAAAAGTGCCAGAACATGATTGGCGTTGTTGGCGATGAAAATCAAGTTCCGCTTTTGCCTATCTGTCACACAACGCAAAAAGCGCAAATTGAAATTATGCTTGACGCAAAAGGAAATTTCAGGCGCGCTCGCGTAGTGGACAAAGATGAGGCACGTACCATCATCCCTTGCACAGAGAAATCAGCAGGGCGCACAAGCGGCGAAGCGGCTCACCCGCTTTGCGATAAACTGCAATACCTTGCGGCGGATTACAAGAAGTATGGAGGCGAGAAAGACCATTACTTTGAGAGTTATATGGAACTTCTAGCCAACTGGGTTCAAAGCGGCGCACCCGAAAAAGTGCGTGCCATTTATGAATATGTGCAGAAAGGAAATGTCATCGGCGATTTGGTAGCCAATCGAGTTCTTTTTCCCGATCAACAGGGCATACTTTTCAATCAACGTCCCATTGAAAAAGACAGGAATGCGCCCAAAGACATCTTTGATTTGTTGGCTGGCGGAGTTGATGCAAAAACTGGAAAATTGAAAAGTTGGCAAGCAGACGCCTTTGTGCGCTGGAAAGTGGAGACTGGCGATGGCGTTGCAGAAGTCTGGAACGATACTGAGATTATTCAGAGTTGGATCGACTACTACTCTTCCAAAAAGGAAACAAAAGCCTTGTGCTATGTGACAGGCGAGGAGAGTTTTTCGGCTGACCAACATCCTGCCAAAATACGAAATGATGCTGACAAGGCAAAACTCATCGCGTCAGGTAAGTCCACTAGCGGCAAAGGGAAAATCACTATTGACGATGGCTGCGGCTTTACCTTTCTTGGGCGGTTTACTTATCCTGACCAGGCGGCGACGGTTGGCTTTGAGACAACTCAAAAAGCCCATTCTGCGCTTCGCTGGTTGATGAGCCGACAGGGTTATGTCAAAGATGATTTAGGTGTTGTCGCCTGGGCAGTTTCAGGCGCAAAAGTACCCCAACTTACCGAAGATACCTACGACGCGCTCTACAAAGGTTTAGACACCGAAGAAGACCAACTTCCTGTTGATACTGCGCAGGAGGTCGGTATCCACCTGAAGAAGAAAATCGCGGGCTATCGTCAGGAAATTGGCGAACGGGAAGACGTGGTTGTCATGGCGGTGGATTCAGCCACACCAGGGCGGTTGTCCATCGTCTATTACCGCGCGTTGAAAGGCTCCGAGTTTTTGGAACGAATCGAAGCCTGGCACGAGACCTGCGCCTGGCGGCATACTTATCACCCTATCGAAACTCAAGATGAGAAAGGGAAGGCGAAAAAAATCTACATTCCCTTCTACGGCGCGCCCGCTCCTGCCGATATTGCCGAAGCCGCCTACGGCAGCCGCCTGGACGACAAACTCAAAAAAGCCACCATCAAACGCCTGCTTTCCTGCATTGTGGATGGTCAGCCCATCCCGCGCGATTTGGTCGAGTCGGTGATTAGGCGGGCGTCGAACAGAATCGGGTTGAAAGAACCAAAGGACAAATTTGAACGAGAATGGAACAAGGCTTTGAGCATTGCCTGTGCATTATTCCGAAAACACAAAGAACGAAAGGAGAAGTTTGAAATGTCACTCGATGAAACCAGAACAACGCGAGATTACCTGTATGGAAGGTTGCTCGCCATTGCAGATGACCTTGAAGAAATTGCGCTTTACAAAGCCAAAGAAAACCGCGCAACCAATGCGGCGCGCTACATGCAGCAATTCTCTCAGCGTCCCTACCAAACATGGAAACAACTCCATGAAGCGCTCACACCATATATGGCGCGGCTTGGCGGTGCGTTCTTCCACAAGAACCTGATTGCACAAGTCATCAACCTCAACCCCGAAGCCCTTGAAGGGAATAAACCGCTGAGCGGCGAATATCTGCTCGGTTACTACTGCCAGCGTAAAAAACTGATTGATGAGCGCAAAGAAAGACGCCAGAAAGACGACAGCGCGAATCAAGATAACGACAATGCTAACTCAAATCAATAACCCATCCATTTCATCATCAAAAGGAGACTTTGCCATGACTACCCTCTCGAAGAAAATTGACTTTGCTGTGATCGTGACCGTCCAGCACGCCAACCCCAACGGCGACCCACTCAACGGCAACCGTCCGCGTACCACTTACGAAGGTTTCGGTGAAATGTCCGATGTGTCCATCAAGCGCAAGATCCGCAACCGTCTGCAGGACATGGGGCACAAGATTTTCGTCCAGTCCGATGACAACCGCATGGACGATTACGGCAGTCTGCGCGAACGGGCGGAAGGGACACTCAAAGGCGTTGATCCCAACAAAGACAAGAAGAAATATCAGGAAGCCGCTTGCAAAACCTGGCTGGACGTGCGCGCTTTTGGTCAGTTATTTGCATTCAAGAAAAAGGGCAAAAAAGGCGATGAGGATGGAAGCGATGGCGTGTCCATCCCCGTACGCGGACCCGTTTCGATCCACCCCGCTTTCTCGGTCGCAACCGTCCTTGACCGCTCCCAGAGCATCCAAATTACCAAAAGTGTAAGCAGCGAACCCAGCGAAACTCGCGGCTCGGACACGATGGGCATGAAGCACCGCGTGGACCACGGCGTGTACGTCTTCTATGGTGCGATGAATCCGCAACTGGCAAGCAAGACGGGATTTTCAGATGAAGACGCCGAAGCCATCAAGGAAGCCCTGCGCACCTTGTTTGTCAATGACGCTTCATCTGCACGCCCCGAAGGAAGCATGGCAGTTCACAAGGTCTATTGGTGGGAGCACAACTCCCCCAACGGGCAGTATTCGTCCGCGAAAGTTCATCGCCTGCTGAAGGTGAAGCCAAACAAGGAAGAACCCAAGAACATCGAAGAAGATTATGACATTCAACTGGACGAGTTACCTGGGCTGAAGTATGAGGTATTGGACGGTGAATAGCAACATCCTTACAGGGCGTGGAGGTGATGGAGAAACTGTGAACTCCCTCACCCCGACGGTAGTAACGGTTTGCGCAGACGACTCCCCCCTCTCCCGCTGGGAGAGGGCAGGGTGAGGGTCTTATGACCTCCGAATACACCCAGGACGACCTCCTGCCTCTTTCAGGTATCCAACATTTCCTGTTTTGCCGCAGGCAGTGGGCGTTGATCCATGTTGAGCAACAGTGGAAGGAAAACGCGCTCACTGCCGAGGGCAGGATTATGCACAAGCGTGCGGATGATCCGTTCTTCACCGAAACGAGGAACGGGATTGTCACAGCACGCTCTGTGCCAGTGGCATCGTATCGGTTGGGACTTTCGGGTGTGTGTGATGTGGTCGAGTTTATATCTTCATCCGATGGAGTGAGATTACTGAATCGAGATGGTCTCTATCTCCCCACACCCATCGAATACAAACGCGGCAAGGAGAAACACGATCATAGCGATGAGACGCAATTATGTGCTCAGGCGATGTGTCTGGAAGAGATGCTCTCGACCCCGATTCCTCAAGGCTATCTCTACTACGGCGAGACCCGTCACCGCGTGGAGATCGAATTTACGCCAGAACTGCGAACGCTGGTGCAGGATATGTCGGCTGAGATGCACAACTATTTCAGCAGAGGCTATACACCGAAGGTCAAGACTCATAAAGGATGCCGCTCGTGTTCGTTGGCAGATGTGTGCCTGCCCGTGTTGCAAGGAAAAGTCATTGCCGCATCGAGGTATATCAAGCAACAGATCGATAATGAGTGATATCGTCATTGCGAGGAGGGCTTTGCCCGATGAAGCAATCCCTAACA
>JAHDWC010000147.1 GCA_023382575.1 Anaerolineales bacterium | reverse complement strand
CTGTACGCCAATTGCTGAATGCTGCGCGGATGCCGGGCGTCCCTTTGTAGGTTGTCGGCGTCATGAACACACGTCCATCATCGCGGAGACTCGTGAGAAAGTCTTTTACCTTCTCCGCAGACACTTCCCCGCTCAATGTGAAACAGACTACGTTCATCCGCACGGGAGCGAGCAGATGAAACCCATTCCCCGCTGAAATCTTCTCGCCCAGTTTTTTCGCCATCTCACAATTCCGCTCGACGATGTCACGATAGCCGTCTTTCCCATATGCCATCAAACTAAACCACGCGGGTAAGGCGCGCATGCGGCGTGAATTCTCCGGCGCAAGGTGGATGAAATCTACGGGTTCGGCAATCGCTCCAAGGTAAGCTCCACTGTTCTGAAAAACGGAAATTTGCAGATCGCGATGTTGTGTGAAGATCATCGCCGAGTCATAGGGCACATTCAACCATTTATGTGCATCGATGGTGATGCTGTCTGAAGATTCGATCCCAGCCAGCAAGTGCTTGAATTTCGGCGAGCAGGCGGCGAATCCGCCAAAGGCCGCATCGACGTGCAGCCAGAATTTGAACTCGGATTTCAGTGCAGCAATGGATTGAATGTCGTCAAAGTCCACCGTGTTGACCGTGCCCGCATTAGCGATGACGATGCACGGCTCGCCATTCAATTCCTCCAATGCTTTTCTCAACTCGTTGACATTCAGCGCCTCGCGATTTTCGGGTAAGCTGGGGATAATTTTCAGGGAGTTTCGTCCCAGCCCAAGCATTCCAAGCGCCTTGAATGAACTGCTGTGTGCCTCGCCACTTAGAATCTTAACGGGTGGAATCGCATGCAAGCCTTCTTGTGAAACGGACTTGCCGTGTTGGCGTCCGATCCACTCGCGGGCGACGGCTATCCCAGCGAAGTTGGACATCGTCGCACCAGAGACAAATGTCCCTGAGAAGGAAGCGGGGAATCCAAACAGTTCACGCAGCATGGCGATGGATTCCATCTCAATATCCGGCGCGACAGAATTACCAGCGTGGCTCAAGTTCAAATCGTAGACCGAAGTCAACCAGTCGCCGAGCAGGGAGGCGGGGGTTGTCCCGCCGGTGACCAAGCCCCAGAAGCGTGGTCCATTGCTGGCGGGCATTTCATTCCCATAGCGTGTAAGGAAAAGGTCGAGCGCCTTTTCTGCGCCTATTCCGTTTTGCGAGATTTCCAGAGATTCTTTTTTTGAATATCCAGTAGCGGGCGGACGTTGATCGATCTCGTTTAAATATTTGTCGGAGGCTTGTTTTGTCTTTTCAAGCAGGGAGGAAAAATGGGTCAGGTCGTTTTCTAAATGATTGTGCATGGATACCTCAATAAAAAATAGGTCACGTCCGAGACGTGACCTGCAAGATTTTACACCAATATTCTTTCAGCGTCTTCGGCGTTGACTACGCTCTGAGCATCTCCATCATGACGCGATATAGCTCCGACATGTCGATCTTCTCTGGCTCCATCAGCCATTGGACTTGCAAGCCATCCATCATGGCAAAGGTCAAAATAGCCAGCGTTTCTGCCGAAATATCCGCACGGACTTCTCCGTTTTGTTGTGCCTGCGTAATCGCCTGAACCCAGTGTTCCCGCTCGCGTTGATACCGTTCGATGAAAAATTCGTGAGCCGGGTGGTCAGCAGAGATGCTCTCTGCCAACAATAGATTGAACAACTGCACCAGACCTGGAACTGTTTGATTATGTTCGACCAACTCAATGCTCGCTTCGAGCAGATGGTTGCCGTTTTGTTGTAGCGTTGCCCGCATCCGTTCACTATCGATGCGGTCGCGTTCTTTGAGCACTTCCATCAACAGGTGCGTCTTGCTGGGAAAGTGATGCAAGAGGCCGGGTTCCGTTAGGTTCGCGGCTTTTGCAATGTCAGCCATCTTTGCGCCGCGGAAACCCTTCTGAGCGAAAGTCTCTGTAGCAGACCGGATGATCTTCTCGCGGCTGGCACGAGTGCGTTCTGCCTGTGTGCGTCGGGGAGTGGGTGACTGTTTCATGGGTTGATTATACGCCAAAATGCCTAATTTACCTACCTTACACTAGGTAAGTTTTTGATGTAAAATGCAATAAAGATTTTGATATTTGCTCCATTTGAGAGGAATCAATCGATGAGAATCCAGACTTGGGTTAAACAACAACCAAAAATCGGCTTGGTTATTTTGGCGTATGTGGCTTTTGTCGCCTTGGGGATGCCGGATGGTTTGTTGGGGGTGGCGTGGCCGTCCATCCGAAACAGTTTTTCCATCCCTTTGGATGCGATTGGGATGCTGCTTGCGGCGGCCATGACAGGCTATATGACATCCAGTTTTTTGAGTGGACCTGTGATTACACGGATCGGTGTTGGGCGGGTGTTGGCGGCAAGTTGTGCGATGACGGGCGTGGCGTTAATTGGCTATACCCTTGTCCCAGAATGGTGGATGATGGTCCTTTTGGGTGTGGTGGCAGGTTTGGGAGCTGGGGCGATTGACGCTGGCTTGAATACCTATGTCGCTGCTCACTTTAGCGAAGGGCTGATGCAATGGCTGCACGCCAGTTGGGGCATCGGGATAACGCTCGGCCCGATCATCATGACCATGGCATTGGCCATCGAAGATTCATGGCATATGGGGTATCGGATCGTCGGCGGTTTCCAGCTTGCGTTGGCGGCTTGTTTTGTCTTGACCTTATCCATGTGGAATCATGACGAGAAATCGGTTGAGAGCGAAGCGCCAAAGAAATTAACCGATTACAAAACTCCCATGGGAGAAACCCTGCGCCAACCGCAGGTGTGGATCAGCATCCTTTTGTTCTTTATGTATGTTGGCGGTGAAGCCGCGCTTGGCACGTGGGTCTATACGTTGTTGACCGAATCGCGCGGAGTCGACCCGACAATGGCAGGCTTCTGGGCCGGGAGTTATTGGGGAACCTTCACCATTGGACGGGTGGTGGCAGGATTATTTGCCAAACGAGTCGGGATTAACCTCCTGGTGACTGGCGGTTTGACAGGGGCTATACTTGGCGCAGCGCTGCTGATTTGGAATCCATCCGAAGCGGTTAATCTGTTGGCAGTGGCTTTGATCGGTTTTTCCATTGCGCCGATTTTCCCCGCCATGATGTCTGGGACAAGCACGCGGGTGGGTGATCATTTTGCGGCCAATACGATCGGTATGCAGATGGCAGCGACTGGGTTGGGGACTGCGCTGATCCCTGGTTTGATGGGAGTCTTTGCGCGTCAGGTTTCATTGGAAGTTATCCCTGTGATGTTGCTGGCTGTGTATGCAGGATTGTTCGGTTTGTATATGTTGGCGGTTCGGTTCGGGCGTAAAGCGTAAAGTTTTTGCCACAAAGTGTCACGATGGGTTTCCCTTTGTGGTTGAGAAAAGATTTCTGATCAAGGAGAAAAAACCATGAGCAAGGTAAAGAATTCAGGAACAGATAAACAGGTATCGGCGAAGGTTGAGGCGCTTCTCAAGAAGATGAGTCTCGAAGAAAAAATCGGGCAACTCAATCAAGTAGGTGGCGCGGCATTTTCTCCCGGACCTGCTGCCGAGGACCAAATCCGCAAAGGCGGCGCAGGCTCGGTCTTGTGGCTGAATGACACGAAGAAGTTCAACGAGTTGCAAAAGATCGCCATTGAAGAAAGTCCGTCGGGCATTCCGCTGTTGTTCGCGTTGGATGTGATTCATGGCTACCGCACCATCTTCCCTGTGCCGTTGGCGATGGCGGCTTCGTGGGACCCGAATGTGCCAGAGAAGACTCAGACCATCGCGGCGAAGGAAGCGCGCGCGGCGGGTCTGCATTGGACGTTTGGTCCCATGCTCGACATCTGCCGTGATCCGCGTTGGGGACGCATTGTGGAAGGCGCAGGCGAAGACCCGTATTTGGGTTCGGCGATGGCGGTTGCACAAGTGCGCGGATTCCAAGGTGATGACCTTTCTGACTCGGAGCGTGTGTTGGCGTGTGCCAAACATTTTGCAGGCTATGGCTATTCAGACGGCGGGCGCGATTATGACCCCGTCTATCTTTCTGAGTCGCAACTTCGCAACATCGTTTTGCCGCCTTTCAAAGCCGCCGCAGACGCGGGCGTGGCAACCTTCATGAGCGCCTACATGGATTTGAACGATGTGCCCGCCACAGGCAACCGCTGGTTGCTACGCAAAGTCTTGCGTGAAGAATGGGGCTTCGATGGCTTCCTAGTTTCAGACGCTTTCGCCGTTGGCAATATGGTGGTTCAACATCACGCCAAAGACGGGCGCGAAGCCGCCCTGCGCGGACTCAAGGCTGGCATGAATATGGATATGTCCAGTTACACCTACACCGAGAATGCCGCGCAGTTGGTTGCCGATGGCGCGTTGACCGAAGCCGAAATTGACGAACTCGTGCGTCCGATTCTCACCATCAAATTCAAGATGGGTTTGTTCGAGAAACCCTATGTGGATGAGACTCTGCTCGAAAAAGTAATTGCTCTTCCTGAACATCGCGCCGCTTCAAGATGGTCGGCGCAGCGCTCGATGGTTTTGCTCCGCAACGAAGGCGGACTTCTGCCGTTGAGCAAAGACATCAAGAAAGTTGCGGTCATTGGTCCCGTTGCCGATTCCATGCAAGCCACCGAAGGCTCATGGATGGTCTTCGGTCACACGCCTGCCGCTGTCACCGTGTTGGAAGGGATCCGCGCCAAGTTGCCGAATGCCGAAGTGACCTACGCCTCGGGTCCAGAGATTCGGCGCGACATTCCTTCGTGGTTTGAAAGCCTGATGGCGGGTCAGGAACGGAAGCCCGAGCAAACTCCAGCGGAGTCTGAAGCGGCTTTTCAATCCGCATTGGAAGTTGCCAAAGCCGCCGACCAAATCATCATGGTGCTTGGCGAAACAGACGTCATGGCAGGCGAAGCCGCTTCTCGCGCCTCGCTCGATTTACCTGGGCGGCAGGAAGAATTGCTCAAAGCCGTCTCCGCGTTGGGCAAGCCCGTTGTCTTGGTTTTATTAAATGGTCGCCCGCTCAGCATTAATTGGGCAGCCGAAAACGTCCCCGCGATTCTCGAAGCGTGGGAGCCTGGCACCGAAGGCGGCAACGCCGTGGCGGATATCCTCTTTGGCGACGCGAACCCTGGCGGCAAACTTCCCGTCACTTTCCCGCGCAAGGGCAGCCACGCGCCGCTCTACTACGCCCGCAACATGACCCACTCGCCCGAAGGCAGCCCCATGTACAACCCGCGCTATTGGGACGGTCTGCCCACGCCGCTCTATCCCTTCGGCTTCGGTCTCAGTTACACGACCTTTGAATTTTCCAATCTCAAAGTGTCCGCCGAAAAAATCAAAGTCGGCGCGAGTCTCACCGTCAGCGTGGATGTGACCAACACAGGCAAAGTCGCTGGCGACGAAGTGGCGCAACTTTACATCCATCAAAAATACGGAACCGACACCCGCCCCATCCGCGAACTGAAAGGCTTCGAACGAATCACCCTCCAGCCTGGCGAGAAGAAGACGGTGACCTTCACCCTCGGCGCGAATGAACTAACCTACTGGAGCAGCAACGCAGGCAAATGGATTCAAGACCCAGCCTCCTTCGACCTTTGGGCTGGTTCAGATTCCCAAGCCTCTCTCCACGCTGAATTTGAAGTGACGGCGTAAAGACACCGACCGCTGACGATGGACGGTGGACCACGGTCTATCGTCCATCGTCTATTGTCATTGTTTATCATGGAAAGCAAAACCAAAAACAAAAAAACTCGTGAACAAATTGAAGGCATGGTGCGCCGTGCCTTCGATGGTGTTTCCCTTGCCTCTGGTGACGACGCCGTGACTGAACTCAAAGAAGGCTGGTTCAATGCCGCGTATAACGTGCAACTTTCCGATGGCAGGGGAGTGATTCTCAAGATCGCGCCGCCGCAAGACGCGGAAGTGATGACTTACGAAAAGAATCTCATGGGGACCGAAGTCTCTGCTATGCGGCTCGTTCGGCAGAATCCGCTCATCCCTGCGCCAGAGGTCTATTATTTTGACCAAGCCAAAGATTTGTGTGACGCGGATTACTTCTTCATGGAAAAAATTCAGGGCGAGAATCTCGAACACGCCAAAGACAATTTACCTGAGGATGTCATGCAGTCAATTGAGTTTCGCATTGGCGAGATCGTCCGCGAGATCAACGGATTTGAAGGAACGTACTTCGGTTACGAAGGCAACCCCGACCTGCGCGCCGAGACTTGGAAGCAAGCCTTTCTCAAGATCATCGACTCGCTGCTGGATGACGCCGCCCGCAAAAATGTTGCGTTCGATTTTCCGTATGAAGAAATTCGTGCCACTGTTTTGAAACACGCTCCTGCGCTCGATGAAGTGACCAAACCACGTCTCGTCCATTGGGACGCGTGGAATTTGAACTTCTTCGTCAAGGATGGAACGGTTTCGGGCATTCTCGATTTTGAACGCGCTCTCTGGGCAGACCCGCTGATGGAAGCACAATTCCGCTCTCTCTTTTTTGGTCAAAGCATTACTCCCAGCCTGCGTGGATACGGCAAGATCTCATTCACCGCTGCCGAAGATCAACGCAATTATTTGTATGTGTTGCACCTCGCGCTGGTGATGAACATTGAACATTTTTACCGCCACTACGATACCGACCACGTTTTCAATATGTCGCGGCAGTTTATCAGTCAAGCAATGGAGTGGTTGAAAAATAATTGATGTTATGCAGTAGAGGCGAACCCAACCGCGTTCCATGAAAACTCTACGCAATGGGCGACCCGTTCTTGTTGGTTGACTCTTTATCCAACCCTGACGGGTCGCCCCTCCGCTCTAATCAATAAAATCAGGAGAACTTATGTCAGCACAAACACCCGCCTACCTCAACCCAAAATTAAGCGTCGAAGAGCGCGTGCAAGACCTGCTCAGTCGCATGACCCTCGAAGAAAAAGTGGGGCAGCTCATGCAGTGGGATGCGCGTGATGAAGACCTGTCTTTCATCAACACCCGTTTCCCTGGCTCCATTTTGCATATCCTCGGTGAGAAACTAAACCGCGCCATGGATTTAGCCGCCCAGAACCGCCTCGCCATTCCGTTGATCGTCGGCGAAGACGCGATTCACGGACATTCCTTCTGGAAGGGCGCGAACATCTTCCCAACCCAGTTGGCGATGGCTGCCAGTTGGAACATTGACCTGCTCGAACGAGTCGGGCGCGTCACTGCCGAAGAAGCCGCACCCACTGGTATTCATTGGACGTTCTCGCCTGTGCTGTGCCTCACCCGTGATCTGCGTTGGGGACGCACCGACGAGACCTTTGGCGAAGACCCGTATCTCATCGGCGAATTTGGCGCGGCATTAATTCGCGGTTATCAAGGCAAAGGCTTGGATGACCCGCAAGGTATTCTCGCCACAGCCAAACATTATGCGGGTTACTCCGAAACTCAGGGCGGACGCGACGCCTCCGAAGCGGACATCTCGCAGCGCAAACTGCGCAGTTATTTTCTGCCGCCTTTCGAGCGCGCCGCCCGCGCTGGTGCAATGACCTTCATGACGGGCTATCAATCCATGGAAGGCGTGCCGTCCACCATGAACCATTGGCTGCTGACCGAAGTGCTGAAAGATGAATGGGGCTTCAAGGGAATCGTCGTCACTGATTGGGACAACGTCGGGCGTTTGGTCTATGAGCAAAAAGTCTGCACGGATTATGTCGAAGCGGCGGTTGTGGCTGTCCGCGCGGGCAACGACATGATGATGACCACCCCGCAATTTTTTGAAGCCGCCATCGAAGCCGTCCGCTCGGGCAAACTTGCCGAGAGCGAAATCGACGCGCCTTGCGCCCGCCTGCTCGCGCTCAAGTTCCGCATGGGTTTGTTTGAAAATCCGCGCCGCCCCAATTTGGAACAAGCCACCATTGAGATCAATCGCGCCGACCATCGCGCCATCAATCTCGAAGCCGCCCGCCAAAGCCTCATCCTTTTGCAGAACAACGGCTTGCTTCCGCTCGACCCGACGAAACTAAAATCTATTGCATTGATCGGACCGAATGCCGATGACGATTTGCAGCAACTTGGCGACTGGTCGCTCGGCGCTTCGCAACATCCGCCCGAGGCGGGGAAGCACCCACGTGAGAAGACGACTACGCTGTTGGATGGTCTCCGCAATTTGACTCCCGCCAATTTGAAAATCCACTACGAGCGCGGCTGCTCCATTGCGGATGACGACACTACGGGCATTCCCGCTGCTGTGGCTGCGGCTCAAAAAGCGGATGTGGTTGTGGCTGTGGTGGGTGACCATTTGAACTTCGTCGGTGAGACGCTCAGCACCGCCACGCTCGAACTGCAAGGCGGACAAATTGAATTGCTCAACGCACTGGAAAAAACAGGCAAGCCAATGGTCGTGGTTCTGGTCAACAGCAAACCGTTGGTCTTGCCCCCATCTGCAAAAAATGCCGCCGCCATTATCGAAGTCTTCAACCCTGGCATGGAAGGTGGCACGGCAGTCGCTGAAGCCTTGTTCGGTTTGCTCAACCCCGCGGGCAAGTTGACCATCTCCATCCCTGTGCATGTCGGGCAGCAGCCCATCTTCTACAGCCAAGTCCGCGGACAACACGGCAGCCGCTACGCCGACCTGACCCAAGAGCCGCTCTTCCCCTTCGGGCATGGACTCAGTTACACAAAATATGCCTACTCCAATCTGCGTCTGTCATCTTCAAAACTCGCGCAAGGCGAATCGGTCAAAGTCTTTGTGGATGTGGAGAACATCGGTCAACGCGCAGGCGTGGAAATTGTGCAAGTCTACGTCAGCGACGTGGTTACTTCAGTCACCTGGGTGAATAAGGCGCTCAAAGGCTTCGCCCGCGTGTCCCTCAACCCTGGCGAAAAGAAAACCGTCGAAGTGGAATTGCCATTCGACTCATTCCGTATCGTGAATGCCAAAGCCGAATACATTGTTGAGGCAGGCGAGTTTGAAATTTTGGTCGGACCTTCTTCGAGAGATAAAGAGTTGTTGAAGACGACATTGGTGATATGAAATAAAAAACTCCCGAAGCCATCTGACTTCGGGAGTTTTCTTTTTACACCAACATTCTGACAGGATTTTCCAAAAACTCTGCCAGCTTTTGCATGAACTGGGCGGCTTCGGCGCCGTCGCTGACGCGGTGGTCAACGGAGATGGTCGCTTTCATCCGCGAGCCGATCTTGATTTGTCCGCCTTCGACCACGGGGGTTTCTTTGGCGGAGCCGATGGCAAGGATGGCCGCCTCAGGCGGGTTGACGATGGCGATGAATTCTTCCACGTCGTACATGCCGAGGTTGGAGGTGGAGAAGGTCGAGCCGTCCACATCCTCTGGCTTGACTTTGCCTTCGCGGGCGCGCCCAGCCATGGCTTTGATCTCACCCGAAATCTGGCGCAGGGATTTAACATCCGCGTCTTTCACAACGACGGTCATCAATCCACCCGGGACGGTGACAGCCACGCTGACGTTGACGTGCCCGAACTGGATGATTTCATTACCTTTGATGGTGGCGTTGAGGTTGGGGAACTGGCGCAGAGCCAATGCGGTGGCTTTAATGATGAAGTCGTTGACAGAGACTTTTTCATTGTCGCCAAGATAGGCATTGATCTGCTTGCGCATTTCCATAACCGCTTCCATCTTGTACTCGTGAGTCACATAGAAGTGCGGGATGGTCTGCTTCGATTCGACAAGGCGGCGACCAATGGCTTGGCGTAACTTTGTTGTTGCAATAATCTTGTCTTCTGTAGAGACAGGTAATTGGTAATTGGTAACCGGGGCGGCGGGGCGACTTTCGACCTTTGACGTTTGACCACCCGCGAGTGCGGCTTCAACGTCCTTGCGGGTGACACGTCCGCCGGGACCGGTGCCTTGAACGGTAGCAAGATTGATGCCGTTATCTTTGGCAACCTTGCGCGCGAGCGGGCTGGCTTTAACGGGTCCGCTTTCAGCGGGGGCAGAGGTTTGGGCAACAGGAGCAGGTGTCGGTGCAGATTGCACCGTCCCCGAAGGGGGAGCCGCAGGCTTTTCCTCCGACTTCTGACCTTCGACCTTTGACGGTGCCGCCGCAGGCGCATCCACTTTTTCACCTTCAGCACCCACCACAGCGATGGGAGCATTCACAGGGACAATGCTGCCCTGGTCGACGATGTGCGAAAGGACGACGCCACTGGCAGGAGATTCAACTTCGACGGTAGCTTTGTCGGTTTCGATCTCGGCGAGGACATCGCCTTTGTTGATGGTTTCGCCTACCTGCTTGACCCAGCGGACAAGCAGACCTTCCGCCATGTCGAAGCCGAGCTTGGGCATGTTGATGGTTTCAGCCATTATTTTAAAACCTCCTTTGCCGCGGCGACGATGTCGGGAACTTGCGGGAGGGCGGCTTGCTCGAGGGTGCGATTATAGGGAAGAGGGACTTCCTTTTGAGCCACGCGGATAATGGGTGCATCAACATAGTCGAAGGCTTCTTCGTAGATGCGGCTGACAATTTCACTGCCAACGCCATACGACTTCCAACCTTCTTCGACGACGATGGCGCGGTTGGTTTTCTTGAACGATTCGAGCACGGGTTCCATGTCGAGCGGACGAAGCGTGCGCAGGTCAACGATCTCGGCTTCGATGCCTTCTTT
>JAHDWC010000146.1 GCA_023382575.1 Anaerolineales bacterium | reverse complement strand
AGTGATGTCGTTGTAATCGGTCACCTTGACAACTTCCGCCTCGATGCTCATATCGGTGATAATCTTGCGAACGATCTGCTCCACACGCTTGCAATTTGCACAGCCGGAACCAAGAACTTTGATGGTAAGCATAATGAACTCTTTTGAAATCGAATTAGTGAACTGGCGCCAATTTCTGGACATTGCGGCGATTGACGAACCACAATAATCCAGAGAGCAGTGCCAGGAAAACGACAAGGTACAGGATGACCAGGGTAATGCTTGTCCCGTCGATCCAGGTGCCATAGATCAAGCCAGCCAGGGTGCTGAACAAGGCAACCCAGGCAACGTACGTCCAGGATTTAACCCGTCCGATAATAGTGGAAATGATCAGGATACTTTGCAGGCTGAGTTCAGGGTCTGCCATCAGATAAGCAAGCAAAGGTCCGCGGTGCATACCAAGGCTGAGGAACATCTGCGCAATGGGAACTTCGACCAGCGTGGGGAAATACATGAATACACCGAAGACCACGCCTGCCAGATTACCCAGAAGGGTGTTCTGACCTGCCAGAGCTTCGATCCATTCAGGTTGAATCAATGCCCGGATGACACCCACTGCAAATACACCCACAACCAGCAGAGGGAAAATCTGCTTGACGAACTTCCACGATTCCCACATGAAGTCACGGTTTTCATCTTCAGTGAGTTTTGTTTTGATGATCCAGCCGGATATGCCCAGTGCAATCAACACCCCAAAGAACTTGCCATTGATCAAGATGTCCAGCCCGCCTGCATGGGGTGACATGCCAACAGCAGCGACCAACAGGGTGAGACCCACAACGCCAAGCGAGATCCAAGTCCATTTGTTGAAGCCATCGAAGATATTTTCCATGCCCTTCCACGATGTAATACCAATCAGGATAAGCAAGCCAATCAGGATGGCTCCTTGTGCTGTGACGCCTTCCTCCCCTTTCGCCGCATCATAGGGGATGAGGTTGTAGAGGAAATCCTGTACCTTGTCCATACCCGAAATTGGGACGGTCAGGGTGGCATAGGTATTCGTCAGCAGACCAACTTTTAGTGTGCCGGAAAGCAACAGGGAGATCAACACCAGCAGGAATACCAGCGCTACTCTTCGCATCTTCCCCTGAGCAGCGAACATGGTATCGGTGGCTTTGTCATGTTCCATATCCTCGTGCCGGAAGATGAGCGCCATGATGATGCCAATTCCGATGCCAAATGCCAATGAAAGGAAGAAACGTGCAAATGCCAGGTCGACACCAATGATTCCGCCGGTGTAGATCAAAGCAAGGATATTGGCGGCTGGGGCAAAGAACAGGAACGTAATGGCAGGACCCAAGCCGGCTCCCTTTTTATAGATGCCTGCAAACAACGGAACGATGGTGCATGAACACACCGCCAATACCGAACCCGCCAAAGCTGCAGCAGGATAGGAAATGTATTTGGGAGTGTTACGCCCCAGAAACCGTGTGACGGTTTCTTTTGGGATGAGGGCGGTCATGGCGCCCGCGATATAGAAGGCAGGCAACAAACAAAGCAAAACGTGTGCAGCAAGATAGGACGCAAGATTGCCCAAACCGCTATAGAGCAATTCAGAGAGGAAAGACAAAGCATTCATTTGATGTTCGATTCTTCTATGATGATGTTTTTACGGTCAACGAGCCGACCGGTATCACTGCTGGCACACAATGTGGACATTCGCAGGAGGGATAAGTTTCGGTGTTGATGATGGAGGAAATGGTTTCAGCGGAGAGTCCGCTGAGGGTTGCTGAATCAAGGATCAGGTCCAGATAAGAAGCGTTCTTCAGTCGATAGTAGACATAGCGCCCCTCGCGGCGGTCCTGCAAGATATCCGCTTTGCGAAGCGCCATCAGATGTTGAGAAATATAAGCCTGCCGCCAGCCAAGAGCCGTTTCAAGATGACAGACACAGGCTTCGCCTTTTCCGATGGCAAGCAAAATGGCAATACGCTGCGGCGAGGCAATGGCGTTCAAAGGGGCGGCTAACTTCTCGGAAAGATTGGGAATGGATGGCTTTTTCATATTCATAATCCTGAATGTATTATAACAAACATATTCAAAATTACGAATGTAACAATTGTCACCTGCTTCCTCGACGAAGATACTGGCAAGGCTTGACAAATAGACAAACTTCGATATAATCCCGACACGATGAAAGTAAATCCAGTCCTGTTTGCCAAAGCCATTGCGGACGAGACTCGCCAGAAGATCATGAGCGAGTGTTGTTGCTGTTGGCTGTCTGTGAACGAGATCGTGGAGAAGGTTGGTTTCTCGCAACCTACCATCTCGCATCACCTGGCGATCTTGCGCGATGCGAGCTTGGTCAATATCCGCGAAGAAGGCAAGCAAACCTTTTATTCTTTGAACCAGGAAAACATCGCAGTCTGCTGTGGGCAACTGATGATCAAGTTTGCGCCGGAAAGCGAAACCACCGAGAAATTGGTCAAAGTCATTAACCAATAAGATTGGAGTGTGGGCACGCGCCATGCTCCGATTTTTTTGCCTAAATTCATAGACGCACGTCTATTTGAAAGGAGGTGAATGCCATGAACGAGTTGAATGTAATCAACGCTACCTGCTGCGATGAGTGCGAAGGTGGTTGCTCATGCGGCGATTGCTGCTAATAGCACGATCTCTGTTCGCCACTTGGTGAGCAGAGAGGATTTATCGGTAAATTTTTTTATTGAAATACATCGACGTTCATCTATAAATCATCAAGAAATGGGCTTAAAAACATATGGATATTCCATCACTTCTTTCATATGCATTCAGCAAGGTAATTGAGACGTTTTCCCATAATTGGCTTCTGCTTTTGATCAGCATTCTGATCAGCGCAGCTCTGAAACTTTATGTGGACCAGGATGCCATGTCGCGTGTTCTGCGTAAGAATTCCAGAAACAGCGTGATTATGTCCACAGGAGTCGCCGTCACCACCCCATTCTGTTCATGCGGAACAACTGCTGTAGTTTTGGGAATGATGACCTCGACCGTTCCATGGGCGCCCATTGTTGCCTTCATGGTTTCCTCCCCGTTAACCTCTCCGCAAGAATTATTTTACAGCGCCGGTTTGTTTGGCTGGAACTTTGCCATCGCCTTCTTTGTCGCTTCCATTCTATTAGGCTTGATGGGTGGAACCGTGGCAGGTTTTGCAGAGTCGCGAGGCTGGTTACAGGGTCAATCTCGGTCCGCTCCGGCAACGCCGTCTTTATCGTTGGGATTTCCAGGCGGAGCTCCCGCTGGTGCTCTTGACCTTCCTGTATTCTCCCAGCCAGTGATTGAGCCTGCCAAACCTGCTGTAACGCTACAAATGTTCCTTCAGGAAATGTGGGATATCAGCAAACGTCTGTTGCCGCTATTCTTTGGTTTTACCTTCATTGGGTATCTGCTCAATAGTCTGATCCCGGTGGAATGGATCACGAGTCTGTTTGGAACTGGTCGCAGTTACGGGATTCCACTGGCAGCTACCCTTGGGCTTCCCTTCTATCTCAATACTGAAGCCTCACTGCCTTTGGTGCGCGCCATGTTGGATAGTGGTATGAGTGAAGGGGCAGCGCTTGCCTTTCTAATCACAGGGGCAGGAACCTCGATTGGCGCGATCAGCGGCGCATTGACCATTGCCCGCTGGCGCGTGATCACCATTGTGTTGGGCACGTTATGGGTTGGCTCCATCTTGATTGGCTTTGGCTATAACGTGTTTTTTCCATAATTTTCCAATTTTTCATTCAAAAGGAGAAACTATGACTCAATCCCCCACCTCTATTCACGATGCCGTCCGCGAACATTATGCAGAACGGATCAAGAACAACGCCTCTTGCTGTGGATCCGATAATTGTTGCAGCACTGAAAGCGATCTCTACCCTGCCGATTTGCTTTCCACTTTACCAGATGGCGAATCATCTGTCAGTTATGGCTGTGGCGACCCGATCACCCTTGCCTCCCTGCAACCCGGGCAGACGGTTCTCGACCTCGGCTCAGGCGCTGGCTTGGATTGTTTCTTCGCCGCGAAGAAGGTTGGCGAAACCGGTCAAGTGATCGGCGTGGATATGACTCCAGAGATGATCGAACGTGCCCGATCCAGTGCGAAGCGATTAAATCTCCAGAATGTAGAGTTTCGCCAGGGTTATCTTGAAGACCTGCCAGTCGATTCCGACACGGTGGATGTGATCGTCTCCAACTGTGTGATCAATCTGTCGCCGGATAAATCCAAAGTGTTTGCAGAAGCATTTCGTGTCTTGAAACCCGGCGGCAAGTTGGCTGTCTCCGATATTGTGACGGATGGGCCACTGCCGGATGTGGTCAAGAAAAGTTTGAGTGCCTGGGCAGGTTGTGTGGCCGGGGCCGTAGAAGCCGAGGAATATATCGCTATGATGGAGGCTGTTGGTTTCACAAACATTTCGATTACGCCGGTGTATTTTAATAAAGAGACCATTGAATCTGCCATCAACGAAATGAAGGATGTGGTTGAACTCCAGTCCATTCCCAGGGATGAAGTTTACAAGGCAGTGTACAGCGCGAAGATCACTGCATATAAGCCGGGATAATAAAGACAAGAAAGAGCATGCGACTGCATGCTCTTCTTGATCAAAAGCTACTATTTATCCCTTCGCTTCAGACTGCTCAACAAATGTGATCAATCCAGGTTTTCCGATGATCCAAACCAGCACAAGACCAATGGCAAATAACCCTGTATTTAGGATAAACGGGAACGAACGATCCAAAGCGGAAAGTTGACCGGCGATCCAGCCGAAAGGCGAGATGAGCACGATCAACGCTACATATACCATGGCACTGACGCGAGCGCGTTCAGCAGTTTCAAGAGAAACCGCCAGCAGAGATTCGGTCATCGGGTTGACGAGTGCAGCCGCCACCCCTTCCAAAATAACGCTGAGAACAAGCAAGGTCACAGCTTGTGGCGGCATTACGACCAGCAGCAATTGACTAAGCAGGAACGCTCCGAAGCCTGTCCATAGTGGTAAACGAAAACGTCTCAGGTTCGTGAGGCGCGGACCGAGGATGAAGAAGCAAAAGGTCATCACAATCGAACGCAGGGCGGCGTAAATCGAGATCTGTGAGTCGGAAAAGCCCAGTTTGCTGGTGAACAAGACACCCCAAAAATTGTTGCTGATGGTGGTGTAGATGTTCGTAATCACCATCAACGATAAAGCCGCCAAAATGGAACGTGAATGCAAAATTTGCCCAAACACACTGCGATATTCGCTCAATAAGCTGAGCATCGAACGATGTTTGGTCTCAACCATGCGTTGAACGCCGCGCACGGTCTCATGGGAATATATATAAAGCACCAGGGCTTTGGCAGATAACATAATGAAACCAAACAGGAACAATCCGCGCACGGCAGGGACCAAACCATATCGTTCCACAAACCACCCACCCACTGGCGCGAAAAACGCCGAACTGACAGCAAAGATCATGATCCAGGTCCAGATGTGAACGAGATGACGCGTCTCCGCATCTTCCACCATCAAGCAGGTCCACGCCGTATGAGAGATGCGCCACAGACTGTTCATCAGCGCAGCCACGACAAAATAACGTACATCCTGCGCGGCAAACCAGATAAAACAGGGGATACTCCAGCTTAGCAGATCGACCAGAAACAGAGTCAGGCGACGACCGAATTTATCGACAATGGCGCCACTCAACAAAGCGGTAAAGATCTGAGCGATGAGTCCCATGCTGGCAATACTGCCGATCTGCTGGTCGGTGACACCCAGCCCGAGCATATAGACGGAGAAGAACGGCATGAAAAGATTGTACGGAATGCCGAACATGATCTCGGTCCATACTGTGATGCGCGGATTCCCTTTTAGTTCACGAAGCGTTTGAATGAGCGGATGATTTTTTAACATGGAAAATGTGATTCGGGTAGTGACAACAAGAACGCTGTTCAGTGCGAACAGCGTCATAGGAAAAGGAGGGCAAGGGGACAAAGACTCAAAAGCCCATGTCCCCTTTTGAATTACTTTATGCTATGGACCTGTCGCAACAATCCGGCGACCATTTCTTCGGCGGGCATGGTCAACGCTTCCTGCTGGAACATCAAGACACTAACCACTGGCATATCGACCATCATATCCATGATGTCCAGCCCCATTGAAAAGCCTTCGAACGTATCGGGCTGTTTTTCGTTGCCATAACGTTCTGTCTCACCGAATACTTTGCGGGTTTGCATTTCGATCTGTTCGTAGAGGGTGCCAAGTACCTGTCTGCCACGCGGATCGGTCATCCACTCTCGAATGGTAGATTCAATATCGAGGATACAGGGCAGGTCAAGGGTCGATTCGAGCGTGACAGTAAGGCAGCAGCGAATGTCCGCAGACGAAGCGCCGATCAACAGGTCAAAGTCGCCATCTTCTGTGATCCACTGTTTATGTTCGGGATGGTAATACGCAAAGGAGCGGAAGTCCAATTTGATGGAAATGGTCTTGGTCTCGCCGGGCTGAAGCTCGACTTTGGCAAAGCCTTTCAACTCTTTAGGCGGGCGCACCAAACCGGACTTTTGATCGTGGACGTACAACTGGACAATTTCCTTGCCTGCAAGTTTGCCCGTGTTAGTGACATCCACTGTAACTGTGACACCATCCACATCTTTGAATTTACTCGCCGATGCTTTGGCATTCCTGTATTCAAAGGTGGTGTAGCTCAAACCATGACCAAACGGGAACAAGACTGGCATTTCCTTGGCATCGTAATAACGATAGCCGATGAAGATGCCCTCACCATAGCTGACCTTGCCAGCGCCGCCGGGCCAATTGATATGAGACGGTGTATCTGACATTTTGAGCGGGAAGGTCTCACCTAATTTTCCGCTGGGGTTGATGCGGCCAAAGAGAACGTCCGCCAATGCCACACCACCCGCCTGCCCCATCATCCAACCTTCGAGCACGGCTGAGACGCCATCAAGCCAATCACTCATGACTACTGGCGCGCCATTATTCAACACAACCACTGTCTTGGGTTGAACGCTGGAAACAGCCTTGATCAGAGCGATTTGTTGCGTGGTCAGGTCGAGGTCATGACGATCATATCCCTCGGACTCTTTGAAAGTAGGCAGAGCGATGTAAAGCAGCGCCACATCCGCAGACCGGGCGAGTTCAACCGCTTCGTCGATCATATCCTGTCGGAAAGAGTTGTCGCTCGGGTAACCTTCGGCATAGGTCAACTCGGCATTCTCAGCGCGAGATTGAAGTTCCTTGAAGGGCATCGCCACTTTGGTGGGGTTGATGTGAGAACTACCACCGCCCTGGAAGTGTGCAGTCTCCGCAGAACGCCCGATGACGGCGATATGTTGTTGTCCGCTCAACGGGAGTAGTCCATCGTTCTTGAGCAACACGATCCCTTCTGAGGCGATCTTGCGCGCCAGATCATGATGCGCATCCACATCGAAGGTGCCGCCTTTGGGGGTTTCTCTGGCTTTGTAGACGATCCGCAAAATACGGCGGACAGATTCATCCAAAATAGCTTCATCCAACTCGCCGGAGCGAACCGCTTCCACCACAGCTTTGACACGCAGGTCTTGCGGACCGGGCATTTCCCAATCCAAACCGGCTTTGAGGGCGGCAACGCGATTACGCACTGCGCCCCAGTCCGAGACGACCAGACCTTCAAAGCCCCACTCATCTTTGAGGATCTCATTCAGCAGTTGATTATGCTCGGAAGCAAAAATCCCATTGACCTTGTTATAGGAACACATCACCGTCCACGGCTGCGCTTCTTTGACAGCTTTCTCAAACGCAGGCAGATAGATCTCATGCAAGGTGCGGTCGTCAACTTCCGCGCTGATGCTAAAGCGTTGAAATTCCTGATTGTTGGCGGCATAGTGTTTGAGCGATGTCCCTACGCCCTTGGATTGAACGCCGTTGATGAAATTGACTGCCAACTCGCCCGCGAGGAAGGGATCTTCAGAAAAGTATTCAAAGTTACGTCCGCCAAGTGGAGAACGCTTCATATTCACACCGGGGCCCAACAACACGTCCACGTTGAGGGCGATGCACTCTTCCCCGAGGGCAATGCCCATTTGCCGAATCAACTCCACGTCCCAGGTGGAGGCGAGACAGGAAGCGGTTGGGAAACAGGTTGCGGGCAGGCTTTTTTGTCCCATGGCGCGAATATCGGGCACGCGTCGGACTCCGTGCGGACCATCGGACACGATCATTTCGGGTACGCCCAAGCGCTCGATGGGCGTCGTGGACCAGGCGCTGGCGCCGGTGCAGAGAGCCGCCTTTTCTTCGAGCGTCATTTGGGCAATGATGGATTTAATATCGATGTCCATATCTTTTTCCTTTTCCTTATTTGGAATATGTGTCATAGACTGAACGGACTTTGAATGCCGTTTTGGCTTTTCTCAGATTCCAGCCATCGGGCAGCGGAGCCGTGATCGTGACAGATTTTTGAGCGGGCAGATCAAAATAGTTGTCGCTGAAGACCACATCAGCACCAGTCAGGCTGCACTCCACAAGACGAGCCAACGACTGGGCAGATAATTCAATGGATAACACGCCAGCTTTCACACTCAGTTTCGAGGTGATCTGCGGGGCTTGTAGGGAAAGGTGTTTTGTAGGAACAAAGAAAGCGGTCTGACGGGCAAGGCAGATTTCGCCTTCCCACAATTCCGCCACGAACATTAAGTTGCGACGAGAGTCATCGTCGAGATATTCGGAGAAATCCAACGCTTCCACTGCGGCGACGCCGGACGATGGGACGGTTGCAGTTTTCTCGCCGGAAGTTAAAACCTTACCGTCCAACGCGGCCAAATACCAGCGGACAGTTCCCGTCCATTCCTTGAAGAGGTCACTGCTGACGAAGATAGATTGTTTGGGCGGCGCATCTTCAATGGAAAGCATCAGCGGCGCATAGAAACGTCGAGCCGCATAATGCAAAGCCTTCCAACGCCCGTAATAATCCAAGCTGGACCACGAAGCCACGGGCCAACAATCGTTCAACTGCCAATAGAGCGTACCGGAAACACGATTGGTATGTCTGCGCCAGTGCTCGACTCCGTAGCGAATCCCTTCGGCTTGCAGCACAAGGCTCAGGTACACGAGCGACTCAAAGTCTTTGGGGAGGCGGAAGGTATCAAGCATTTGTCCGACCATCAACGAATTTCCACTGGCGTTCTTCTGATGCTGCTCCATGATGTAGGAAGTCATATTCCACTCGGATTCCTCCGCATAGGTGCGGATGGTCTCCAATGGAGGAAGCGCCTGAAAACCGAACTCGCTCATGAAACGCGGATACTGATTGCGATAAGCCGTGAACGGTTTGCGTCCATGCCATACATCCCAATAGTGCGCATCTCCTTGGATCTGTCCATTGGGATTTTCAAAAGGAGTATCTGAAGACGGCGAACTGGGCCAATAGACATGATCGGGGTCTTCCATCTCACACCATTCCTTCAACGTGTGATGGAAGAAGCGATCATAGGCATCCTTCATATCCTTCAATTCGTTGTGATTCCAACCCCACTCCGCCCAACCCTGTTCCATTTCATTGTTGCCGCACCATAAAGCCAGCGAAGCACGATGGCGAATACGGCGCACATTTTCAACAACTTCCACGCGGACGTTTTCCAAAAACTCCGGATCATCCAAAGGATAAATACTGCAAGAGAAAATAAAGTCCTGCCAGATCAAAATCCCATAACGGTCGCAAAGGTCATAGAAGCGCTCGTCTTCATAGAAACCACCGCCCCACACACGCAGCATGTTTTGATGCGTATCAACCGCAGAGCGGATCAAACCTTCCAACGATTCTTCCGTCAACCGGGTTGGGAAGGAGTCGGCGGGAATCCAATCGGAACCTTTGGCAAAGAAGGGATGATCGTTGATGACAAAAGTGAAAGACTTGCCCCATTCGTCCGCTTCCTGCTTAAGCTCGATCTTGCGCAGACCCATTTGATATTTCTTTTCATCCAAAACTTGTCCCACCTGCTGGAGCTTGACCTGTACTTGATAGAGTGGCTGCTCGCCCATACCATTCGGCCACCAAAGCTGCGGATTGGGTATCTCAAGCGAAAGCTGATTCCCATTTGCCGTCAACTCCGTCTGAACGCTCAGTTTGGAACCATCGGGAGCCGTTACCAGCATCTCTGCTGAAAGACCTGCCGCCCAATTCTCCACTTCGATGCGCGCTTCCACGTTTACTTTTCCATCCACATGGAATTGTCGCAAATGCACTTCAGCGATGCGAACGGAATCAAACCCTTCCAGTCGGATGTCTTTCCAAATTCCAGTGGGAGGCAATTGCGGACCCCAATCCCAGCCAAATTGACAAGGTGCTTTGCGGGCATACGGTCCACCGGCAATGGCTTGCGAGACGCCAAACATCGGGCGAATCGCCTGCTTTTGAGTCACGAACTTCACAACCGATGGGAACTGGATCTTCAATTCATTGCCATCCGCCTTGAGCAGAGATTTCACATCGAAGCGATATTGGCGAAACATATTATCTGTATTGCCCAATGATGTGCCGTTCAAGGTCAGCGAAGCCAATGTATCCAACCCATCACAAACCAACCAAATATGTTTGTTTTGCAAAAGCTCGGCTTGTACGTTGAATGTGTAACTGTATTCCCAATCATTTTCCGCGACCCAGGCAACCCGCTTCTCATTGTCACCTGCGAACGGATCTGGGATGCGCCCCAAAGCCAGCAAGTCTGTGTGAACTCCGCCTGGAACCTGGGCAGGCAGCCATTCTTCAGAACCTGATTGACGAAATTTCCACGCGCCAGTCAAAGATTGAATATTCATATTGAATTCCTGTGAAATTTATTTTTTCCAAACTTC
>JAHDWC010000145.1 GCA_023382575.1 Anaerolineales bacterium | reverse complement strand
AACGATTTGTTCAAGGACTACAGCTTGATTCCGAACCACTACCAAATTTTCCGGAGGATTGAATTGAAGGTCAACATTTGCGCGCTTGCTGAGTTCGCGCAACAGGGTAAGAGTATCCTTAATGATCTCATCCACGCGGATGACCTCTACCTTGGGCTTTTTGGCGATCTTGCCAAACATATTGACGGTGTTGATGATTTGACGGATATCTTGCTCGATGTTTGTGACTTGTCTCTTTATTTTGGGGAAAGAGATGTGTTCAGGATTTTTTTCAGAACGTTCCAATTCTCTTCGTAAGCTGTCCGATTCATACTGAAGTGGTGTGACCAGGTTATTAATCTCATGAATCATTCCGCTGGCAAGATTTCCGATCAATGCCGATTGCTGGAGCATCGCAGACCTTTCCCGGAGGTCATTCTGGTCTAAAGCTGCGCCAACGGCGAGTGCTAGCCCATCCATATACACCTGATCCTCTTCGGAAAACTCCTTCAGGCGGGGAGCTGTTGCAAAAAGCGCATATTTGATCGTTGTCTGTGCCGGGACGGGAATGCCAATACAGGCAACTGTCGATGGTAAAAACTCAAGAAGATATTGAAACCGCTTCCGATCCTTATCTCCGATCTCGCCAAAGATGATGGCTTTACGATCTTCTGCCACATCACGTACCGGGCTATAGATCAATTGGGTAAGGGCATGCTTGTTTAGCATGCCATCTCCAGCGCGTTCTACGATATGGATTCTGCGATGCGCCATATCAAGTGAAAAGAGAAATACTTGTTCAACGTTCAATCGCTTTTTACATGCACTCAAAAGAGCATGGATCATTTTCCCAGGATCATGAGTTGGAAGTTTGGGAATAAAAGACTTATCATCCGCATGCTTTTGAGAGATTCCGCGCTGATCCTGCTCATATAAAAGATACGAAGCCAGATCTTCAGGCAGAAGCGGTTTATAAAGTAGCCTACCGCCTTGGGCTTGCAGTTCGTCGAGTGTGCTGCTGACATCATTGGCCCGTGCCCAATCCGTCGCATTCACTACCTGCACTTGCGGGTGGTTTTGCAGGATAAATCTCGTCAGGTCTGTTCCGCTCATGACCGGGAGACCAATATCCACCAGGGCAATATCGGGAAGGGACTGTGAGAGATATGCGATTGCATCTTCCGCGGTATGGACCACTTCTACACTTTGTCCCATCTCGCGTAGCCAGCCGCTTACAGCTAGGGCTTGAGATATCTCATCCTCAACCAACAGGATGTGACGATGAGGTATCCTCATTTGTAGGATTTGCTCCATCCCCCAATTTGCATCACTCATACGGTTGAGTTGATTCTGCCCAACGAGGAGGCGACTCTCTTCTGAGGCTCTTTCCGATGGCGCGAGACGTAGTCCGATCTGTCGCAAGGCATTGTCAACTTCATGGATGGTGACAAACACCTTGTCGCCGTACCAGAACAATTCCAGCACGGATGATTGTAACTTTTGTGGAAGTTGAGATTTATGCAACAGCCCTGAAATTCCAGGTTCGATTTCAAGGAAGACACCATACTCATATACGCTGGTGACAACACCTTCGAATATCTCCGACTTATCGAACCCATCGAAGAAATCATCCCAGGGGTCGTTTTCGACCAGCCTCAAGCTATACTCGCGAGTTTCCCCCTTCCTGACTGGGATGGGCACAGCAAGCCCTTCCCAGCCTACCGGGAAATTCATCCTCCAATTTTTGAGTTCTTCGTTTTTCCATGAAATCTCGCGTGTGCGGATGACGCCATATTGTCCACTTTCCAGAACGATTGAAAGCCCTTGTGGAAGGTGTTTTATCACACGGATATGAACGAGATCATTCTTCTTGGGTTTAGTCATGCTTGAACTCGGATGGGGGATGTGCAGTTGTTGGGAGTTCGATCAAACTCACTCCATGCAGCCCAGCTTCCTGTCGATAGGGGAGGCGGAAGACTGCATGAACTTCATCCACATCTGCAATATCATCCATGCGCCTTTGCGGGGGGATAAAATCCAATGAACGGATCTGTTGGAGCCACTGAGTCTCTTCATCTGATGAATTGGGGCGCGCAATTTGAAAACCTGGTGTTGGCGTCTCGTTGACGCTGCGGGTGAAAGCAGTACCTGCCGAGCGCAGCAGACTTTCATCAGGCTCATTTTCAGCGAGGACATGGACCTGCATTTGAAAGAGCCTTCTCCACGGATCCAACCTTCGCTTGATATAGCTGTTTACCCAACCAATATGTGATGAAAAGATATCATCATCCTGACTGTTTTTTTGAAATTTCTTTTTTATATCGAGAAGCAGTTCTTTCTCATTTTGATATAGTGTTGAAGGTCGCAGCATAATGTTGAGTGCGACATTGTTTGACATGGCGGAAAGAGCACGCCATGTCTGTTCATTTGCACGTGGGGTTGTTTGCCATAAACCGGGCATATATTGATGCCGAAGCATGGGAGGAATAAAAACTTTTTCACGTTGAATGGCTGCAATCCTTAGTTTCTTGCTGAAAAAGTTTTTACCCACAAGACGATCGAAATCCTTTTGAGCTATGGCTGGTATGAGAACAAAATCATTTGGGAATGTCGAAAAGATTTCCCTCGCATACATTTGCCCGGCTAACAAGGACTGTTCCCTGTCAACATGGGTGACCTTGCCCATTAAAGTAAATTGAAGACCAATGCCGGGTAGATTGAAGCAGCGCAGCACAAGCGTACGATTGCTTTCTTCGTCTTCGGATGAAAATTCATCGCTTGTAGTTTGTGACTCAAGGAACAGCTTGGAGCGGTCGAGCGCTTCTTCCAAGAGCGCGCCGGGATTAAACCCCCAACGCATCTTGAGCCATTCATCAATGGAACGGAGGAAGATTTGAAATGCAAAGGCCGATTGCCATCCGTTTTGCGTTTGGGTGGCTTCAATGAAAAAGGGAATCATTTTTTCGTGTTCAAGAGATTGAGCAGAGAGTTCGTTAGCCGCTCAATTTTTGCGTTCCCCTTGGCATGGTGATTATTCACGATTGAAGGGGCTTCCACAGTGCTGGAAGCCTGTCCAAAGTCAAACTTACTTTCACCAATAGCGGTCAACAATTCTGAAATAGTGTTCTTGACCTCGCTGCTGGCGTTGCGCGAATAACTCGAATGTTCCATCGCTTCGCTGATGGCATCCATAGCCTTGACAATCAATTCATGCCGTCGGCGCGATTGCTGCCGCAAGTCCTCGAGCATGATATCCCGCTTCTGACTCTCATGCATGATTTCACTCCGCAGGGCGGCAGCTTCGGCCGCCGCTTTGGCATTTAGCTTATCTAACGCCACTTTGTGTTCAGCACGGATTCGCTCGATCTCCTTTTTACGGTCAAGTTGAGATTTCTCGATTTGGTCCTGCCGCTGTTGGATCAAGTTGCTCCGTCGTTGACTGATATAGTCCTGATCGCCGGCAAATTCCTTGACTTCTATCCCTGAAATGGCAATCGCTCTTGAAAGCGGATGTCGACTGAGATGTCGTTGTACCAGATACTGCAGAACCCTGCCCATATCCTGTGCATCTGTCGGGTCTACGATGTCTTCATGGTTATGACTGCGAATGTATTGTGCCAGGTCTGATTGGATATTTTCCATCAAGGTTTCGATGGGTCGGTTAATCTTCAGTACAATTAATGGATCGATGACACGATATTGGACAAGAACGCGTACCGTCAGAATTTCCCCATCCAAGGCGATCTCACGGATGGGCGCTGTGAAATCGAAACGCTCGTGTTTATCCACATATTGTAGTTTGTATAACCCCGACGCCACTTGGTGCAATCCGCCTGCGAGATTACGCGTCGAGCCGTCTGGAAAGACAACGACGCCATAAGTGTTTTGAGGAAGATTTAGATAAAATGCATTTATGCTGGTTAATAAACGCCATAACAAACGATCTGGAACATCTAGATCCTCCCCTGCAACAATGATTTCCCGCTCGTCAAAATTGATGATCGGCGCGCCACGGCTGCGCCCCTCTTTTTCGATCAGCCACAATCTCAAACGACCAAATAAATTGACCATATTCCCTCCATACGTACAATGGATGCTGCCTTGATTGTACAATTTGTTACATCTGTTATGAAGTGTACAATTAAAAAGTGGATTGTGCAAGCAGGGGAGACCTTTTAGAATTCTTCGTGATGATGTTGTCAAGACAACTTGTTTGGAGGTTTGGACTGCTATCGGGTGGATAAGGATTCGGGATGAACGTTCAGACTAGATGGTGATGAGATGCGATTTCATCGTTTCGCATCTTTCTACCTGTGAGCTTTTCCACTATTCTGACAAATTTCCATGCCTTAGAATCTTCTCATTCAACTGTGAATCGTGTATAATCCAAGGCGCAGATTTGGCAGCGATTTTATCGGCTGGTTAATTTCAAAGGAGTGTGAAGCGCAAGATTGATCGCATGATCATGGTGTTCGTTTCAGGTTCTTTATGAGATGCCTTCGGCTGAATCTGTACAAGACAGCCGATTTTTTATTTCCCCTACGGAAAGGAGGTGAAACCAGTGGCAAGTGTCAATTTACGAAATGGCGAGTCTCAAGATTCCCTGCTCAAGCGCTTTCGCAAGAAGGTGGTTAAGAGCGGCGTTTTGAGCACCGTTCGCCGCAAACGCTGGTTCGTTTCCAAGAGCGAGACCCGCCGTATGGAAAAAAAGAAGGCGATCCGACGCATTAAGCGTCGTTCCTTCAAGGATGCAGAATAGATCGAGAGGCATGATATGACAAAAGAAGAAGGCAAAATCAGAGTGGACGGCGTGGTTGTGGAAGCCCTTCCCGGCACGCAGTTTCGAGTAAAGTTGGATAACGGCCATGAGGTGCTTGCGTACCTCTCTGGCAAGATGCGTAAGCATTACATCCGCATTTTGTTGGGTGACCGTGTTGCACTCGAAATGTCCCCTTATGATATGTCGCGCGGGCGTATCACGTTCCGTCAGCGCAAGCAAGCTGCCGCTGCTGCTCCTGTTGAAGAATAGTCGCTGCTTTTTAGAATCAAAAAGGCTCTCCAGAAATGGAGAGCCTTTTTTGTTTGATTTGCTTTATGGCAGGTCGCGCCACGAACCGAGGACTTTCATATAGTTCGCGCGTTCGAAGGCTGCCGGTTCCTTGACGTTCTTCTGGCTCATGCTGCCCTGCATCTGCTGGATGGATTCGTACTCGTGTTCCTTCATCCAGGCTTGCAGGTTCTCCAAAACCGCTGGGACGGCCTGCGGTCCGTTGTGCAGCAGGGTGGAGGCCATCATTGCCACCTTGGCGCCAGCCATCATGGCTTTGAGGACGTCCTGCGCGGTGTGGACACCGCTGGTTAGGGCGTAGTCTGCGTTGACTTTGCTGGACAAAATCGAGATCCAGCGAAGCGGGAGGCGCAGTTCCGCGGAGGTGCTCAAGTCGAGGTTGTGGACGATGTCCAGTTCGTCGAGGTCGAAATCTGGCTGGTAGAAGCGGTTGAAGAGTACGAGTCCGCTCGCGCCAGCGTCGACGATGCGCTTGGCAAAATTGGGCAGTGACGTGACAAACGGGCTGAGTTTCACCGCCAGCGGTATCTTGATGGCGGATTTAACGTTCGCCACCAACTCCACCTGTGCATCTTCCACTTGCTGACTGGTCATGTTGGGATCGGTGACGAGATAGTACAGGTTCAGTTCGAGGGCGTCGGCTCCGGCTTCTTCGATGCGTTTGGCGTAGCTGGTCCAGCCGCCTTTGGAGACGCCGTTCAAACTGCCGATGACGGGGACGTTGACCGCTTTTTTGAGACCAGCCACCTGATTGAGATATCGTTCCGGGCTGACGCCATACATGCCGCCGTCGGGCAGGTAGGTGAGGGCTTCGGCAAAGGATTCCGAGCCGCGCGAGAGGAAGTGGTCAAGCTCGAGGCTTTCGTGAATGATCTGCTCTTCGAAGAGCGAATACATCACGATGGCAGAAATGCCCGCCTCTTCCAACTTTTTGGCTTTATCTACATTCTTCGAGATGGGTGAAGCCGAAGCCACGAGCGGATTCTTCAGCTTCAATCCAAGGTAGGTGGTGGAAAGTTCGGTCATGATTTGTTCTCCTCGTTGCCATTTCCGTAGTGCATCGAAGCCATTTGCTGATAGAGCGTCCAACGGGCTTTGGCGTCGTGCTGGGCATCCTTCATCAGTTCTTCGGCGCGTTCTTCGTTCATCTGTGTGAGCATCTTATAGCGGGTTTCATTGTACGCGTATTGCGAGAACGGAATGCTCGGTTCCTTGGATTCGATCTGGAGCGGGTTCTTGCCTTCCAGTGCGAGGCGCGGATCGTAGCGGAACATGGGCCAGTGACCCGATTGTACCGCCAGTTTGGCCTGGTCGAGGCTGCGCGCCATGTCGTAGCCGTGGGCGATACAGGGGCTGTAGGCAATGACGATGGAGGGACCGTCGTAGGCTTCAGCTTCGAGCATAGCCTTCAGCGTTTGCTGATCGTTGGCGCCCATCGCCACCTTGGCGACATAGACATATCCATAGGACATGGCGATCAGACCGAGGTCTTTCTTCGGCATGCCCTTACCGCTCATGGCGAACTTGGCAACTGCCGCACGCGGTGTGGACTTGCTGGATTGACCGCCTGTGTTCGAATACACTTCGGTATCGAGCACAAGGATGTTGACGTTGCGTCCGCTGGCCATGACGTGATCCAAACCGCCGTAGCCGATGTCGTATGCCCAGCCGTCACCGCCGATGATCCAAACGGATTTCTTGACGAGGTTCTCTGCCAGACTGATAAGGTCTTTGGCGCGGCTATCCGTGGATTTTTCAAGCTTGCTCTTCAACTCCGCCACACGCACGCGCTGAGCGTCGATGCCGGCATCGTCAGATTGATTCGCAGTCAGGATGGCTTCTACCAACTCTGTGCCGACGGTCTGCTCAAAGGATTTGAGCAACTCTTCGGCGTATTCCTTCTGCTTGTCGATGGTGAGGCGCATACCCAGACCAAACTCGGCATTGTCTTCGAACAACGAGTTCGACCAAGCCGGTCCGCGCCCATTGGCATCCTTTGCCCATGGGGTGGTGGGGAGGTTACCGCCATAAATGGACGAACAACCCGTCGCATTCGCGATCACGGCACGGTCACCGAATAACTGCGAGACTAACTTCACATAAGGGGTCTCACCACAACCCGCACAGGCGCCACTGAACTCAAAGAGCGGACGTAGCAACTGCGCATTCTTGATGGTGGACGGATTGATCAACTTGCGGTCCAGATCAGGGATGTTCATGAAGAAGTCCCAGTTCTTGGCTTCCGCTTCACGCAGAGGAGGCTGCGGTTCCATATTGATCGCCTTGCGTCCCACCGCGGTCTTATCTTTCACCGGGCAAATTTCCACGCACAACGTACAACCTGTGCAGTCTTCCGGCGCGACTTGCAACGTGTAAGCATAACCATCGCCGAATTCCTTGAACTTCGACTTGGTGTGCTTGAACGTCTCTGGCGCATTCGCAAGAACTTTCTCGTCGTAAACCTTGTGGCGAATCACTGCATGCGGGCAGATCAACACACACTTACCGCATTGGATACAAATATCTTCATTCCAGACCGGGATCTCCAACGCAAGATTGCGCTTTTCCCATTGCGTGGTGGCGGTGGGGAAGGTGCCATCTACAGGGAAGGCAGAGACGGGCAGGTTATCGCCGTCGGAATTGATGATCTGACCAAGCACATCCTTGACGAACTCCGGCGCTTCATTTGGGACTGGGAGTCTGCGTGTCATCGTCGAAGTGACCTTCGCCGGAACCTTGACCTCATAAATGTTCGCGACAGTTGCATCCACGGCTTCGAAGTTCTTCGCCACCACGGCTTCGCCGCGTTTGCCATAGGTCTTCTTGATGGCATACTTGATCTGCTCGATGGCTTGTTCTTTCGGCAGGATACCGCTAATGGCAAAGAACGCCGTCTGCATGATGGTATTCATGCGTCCGCCCATGCCGGTCTTTTCAGCCACGTCATAACCATTGATGACGTAGAACTTGAGCTTTTTATTGATGATGTCCTGCTGAACTTCCTTCTGTAAGTTCTCCCAAATCTCTTCGGGTCCATACAGACTGTTGAGCAGGAAGATGCCGCCTTCTTTGGCATACTTGAGCATGTCCACGCGCTCGAGGAAGGAGTATTGATGGCAGGCAACAAAATTTGCCTGATTGGCTTCGATCAGATATGGCGCACGGATGGCTTTGGGACCAAAGCGCAGATGCGACATGGTCACCGTGCCGGATTTCTTCGAGTCGTAATAGAAGTAACCCTGTGCAAAATTATCGGTCTCTTCACCGATGATCTTGATGGAGTTCTTGTTCGCGCCTACGGTTCCGTCGGAGCCGAGACCGAAGAAGACACAACTCACCATGCCTTCAGACTCGATGGAGAAGGAATGATCTACGGTGAGGGAGGTATTGGAAACATCGTCATTGATACCGAGCGTGAAGTGATTCTTGGGTTCCGGCTTGGACAGTTCATCAAAGACGGCTTTCGCCATTGCCGGGGTGAATTCCTTGGAGGAAAGCCCATAACGTCCGCCAATTACATTGATATTTGACCTTCGACCTTCGACCAAGGCACTAATCACGTCCATATAAAGCGGTTCGCCCATCGCGCCGGGTTCTTTGGTGCGGTCGAGCACGGCGATGGATTTGACGCTCTTGGGCAGGGTTTTGATGAAGTGATCCACCGAAAACGGGCGGTACAGACGCACGCGGATCACGCCGACTTTTTCACCCTTCTTAGCAAGGTACGCGACGGTTTCGTCCACCACTTCGCCACCGGAGCCCATGATAATGATGACACGTTCCGCATCGGGAGCGCCAGTGTAATCGAACAAGTTGTACTGACGTCCTGTGATCTTGGCAAACTTGTCCATCATTTCCTGCGCGATGGCGGGGGTGGCGGCATAGTAGGGATTCGCCGCTTCACGCATCTGGAAGTAGACATCGGGGTTTTGGGCGGTGCCGCGCAGGACGGGGTTCTCTGGGCTGAGTCCGCGGGCTCGATGGGCACGGATCAGCTCGTCGTCGATGATGAGGCGCAGTTCTTCATCCGATAATTGGATGATTTTGTTGACTTCATGCGAAGTCCTGAATCCGTCAAAGAAATGCAGGAAGGGGACGCGCGCCTTGAGAGTGGCGGCTTGAGCGATGGCGGCGAAGTCTTGCGCTTCTTGTACCGAGTCTGAGGAGAGCATTGCCCAGCCGGTCTGGCGGACGGCCATCACGTCTTGATGGTCACCGTAGATGGAAAGGGCGTGGGCGGCGATGGCGCGTGCTGCCACATGGAAGACCGTGCTGGTGAGTTCGCCCGCGATCTTGTACATGTTGGGGATCATCAACAGCAAGCCCTGTGAGGCGGTAAAGGTGGTGGTCAGGGCGCCGGTTTGGAGCGCGCCGTGTACGGTTCCGGCTGCGCCACCTTCGGATTGCATTTCCACGACGAGAGGAACAGTACCCCAAATATTCTTTTTGCCTTTGGCGGACCATTCGTCTGAAAACTCACCCATCCCAGAGGAGGGTGTGATCGGGTAGATCGCGATCACTTCGTTGGTACGGTGTGCGACAGAAGCGGTTGCTTCGTTGCCGTCTATCATGATGATGTTCTTGTTCATTCTTGGCTCCTATAAAAAGGCGGTTAGCCTTGGAATTATCTCAATCATCAAGTGTATTCCCGGCGGACGAATTACGATAGTTATATATGACTTAAATCATTGTGCCTGTTGTCATATATTGGATAGGATTGGTGGAAATAAATAGCGCCTCCTTTTTTGAACTAATTTGATGTTCTCTGATTATTTTTGATATTCTGGGATCTCATCCAATGAATGGAAGATTTGCGCGCCATTGGCTTGAGCAGTGCTCACCATCAAGTCCGCGCCAGAGGAAGCGCCTCCCACCCGTAGGACAGCGTCACATTTATCTAGAAGCTTGACCGCAATCGGATGGAAGATCTCGTTGAACGGTTCGTCACCGATTTCCTTTGACCCTGCCAACGCCAGCAGCGGAAGCGCAAACCACTCGCCCAAGACGGGGATGTGCCCCTTGCGGAAAATGGGCATGGCAAACGATTCCATAAAGTGGACATTCGCCGCGATCTTCTCCGGATCATCGTTTGTGCCAGAGCGGTAGGGACCTGCAATGAGGATCATCATGGGTTTGTTATTAGACATTTTTTCTCCTTGATTCGCTAATGTTTTGAAATTGGTACATAACGCCATAACTGAACGATCAACGTCCCCGCCAACACGAAGACCAGCCCGAAAATTTCCTTGCCGCCCAATGGCTCGCCAAGAAATATCCACGCAAGGATGGCAATCTGCGGAAGCATCGTCCCGTTAATGATACTGGATTCCACAGCTGTAAGCGTTTGCAGTGATTTGTTCCAGAGTGTAAACGCCAAAGCCGTGTTGACCACAGCCAGCCAGCCGATGATCGTCCATTGTTTTAGATTCAGCACGCCCATGCCTTGTGTGACAATGCCAATGACCAGCATAAGAATCCCGCCGACGCCCATGCTGACAGTGGTTACTACAAGTGGATTAAGTTTACCCTGTGAGTTGACCTGCCTGCCAAAGATGGATGAAGCAGAGTTAGCCAGCACGGCCACCAGCGCTGCCACCAAGCCAGGGATTTGCCCCGCTTCGATGGTGAGCGGCAGAAAGTAGATCAACGCGCCGACGATGGTGATCAGAATCCCGCCCCATTGAATCAGCGACGTGGTCTCATTGCGGCTGGTTATGCTGTACAACGCAATGAAAATGGGGGAGAAGTTCAGCAGCAGCGAGAGCGTGGCAGACGGCAAAAACGACAGGCTGACGAATTGCGCGCCTTGTGTGAGCGTGTAAAAAATAACGCCTAGG
>JAHDWC010000144.1 GCA_023382575.1 Anaerolineales bacterium | reverse complement strand
GATCCTCTTCGGCACGACCGATGTCGATCACAGAACGGGCATCCAAACCGACCCATCCATCAGCTCCGCTGAAGTGGAATATTTGATGGCAGCCTTGCGCTTCGTTTTCCCCGCACAGGAATTTGACTTCGTGGATGTCATGTCCACGTTTTCGGGCTTGCGACCTGTTGTGGATACGGGCAAAGCCGACCCGTCGAAAGAATCGCGTGAGCATGCCATCTGGGATGAGAACGGTCTGCTCACTGTCAGCGGCGGCAAGTTGACCACCTTCCGCATCATGGCGCGTGACGCGCTCAAAGCCGCGCGAAAATATCTCGGTCATGTCGCCTTCGATGTCAACACGCCCGTGCTCGATTCCTTCCCACCTGAAACGGAAACATTCTTCCAAAATTCGAATTTACCTCCTTCTCAACAACTACGCCTACTTGCGCGTTATGGGATAGAATCAGCCCCGCTGTTCGCCGCTGACCGCTCTCACGAATTTATTCCCAACACGCCATACCTATGGGAAGAACTTCGTCAAGCCGCGCGCGCGGAAGGTGTTGTCCATCTCGACGACCTGCTCCTACGCCGCGTGCGCCTTGGTCTGCTCGCAAAAAGCGGCGGAGTGGATCTGCTCCCACGCATCCGCGCCATTGTCCAGCCTGAATTGGGTTGGGATGATGATCGCTGGGTCAAGGAAGCAGACGAATACACTGAATTGTGGAAACACGCTTACGGGTTAAACTAAGTTCAAGAAAAATTTACCGCGAAGCACGCTAGGAACGCGAAGATTCTTAACGATCTTTCTTTGCGATCTTCGCGTTCTTGGCGGTTCAAAAATGGAGCATCCATGCCCGAAAACATCCTCGCCATAGACAACGGCACACAATCTGTCCGCGCGCTTCTCTTCGACCCGCGTGGGAATCTGCTTGCCAAACAGCGCGTGCCCATCGAGCCGTATTACTCCACCGCACCCGGACTTGCCGAGCAAGACCCTGAGGTTTTCTGGAATGCAGTCTGTGAAGCCTGTCAGGGGTTGTGGGCACAAGGCGCAGATAAATCGTCCATCGCGGCGGTTGCAATCACCACCCAACGTGGCACGGTTGTCAACGTCGATAAAAATGGCAAGCCGTTGCGTCCCGCCATGATCTGGCTTGACCAGCGCCGCACCGAAGGGTTGAAACCTGTCGGCGGGTTGTGGGGCGCAGCATTCACAGTCGCGGGCGCAGCCGAAACTGTCGCCTATCTCCAAGCCGAAGCAGAATGCAACTGGATCCGCACACACCAACCCGAAGTTTGGGATGCGACGCATAAATATCTTTTGTTATCGGGGTATCTCACCTTCCGCCTCGTCGGTCAATTCGTCGATTCGGTTTCCTCCCAAGTTGCATATATTCCCTTCGACTACAAAGCGTTGACCTGGGCAAAGTCTTGGGATTGGAAATGGCAAGCCGTCCCGATGGACAAACGCATCCTGCCTGACCTCGTGCCTGCAGCATCGCCTTTGGGTGAGATCTCCGCCGAAGCCTCCTCTGCCACTGGCATCCCGCAGGGACTCCCGCTCATCGCCGCCGCCGCTGACAAAGCCACCGAAGTCCTTGGCGCGGGTTGTCTCGAACCCAACATCGCCTGCTTGAGTTATGGCACGACCGCTACCATTAACACGACTCATAAAAAATATATCGAAGTTATTCCGTTATTACCGCCTTATCCCGCTGCCGTACCAGCCGCTTACAACTTTGAGATTGGCATCAATCGCGGCTATTGGATGGTGACTTGGTTTAAACAGCAATTCGGTTTACGCGAACAAACCATCGCGGATGAACGCGGCATCGAACCTGAAGCCTTGTTCGACGAACTGGTGCGTTCCGTTCCACCCGGTTCGGATGGTTTGGTCTTACAGCCCTATTGGTCCCCCGGTTTGCGCTTCCCCGGACCCGAAGCACGCGGCGCAGTCATCGGTTTCAGCGACGTGCATACCCGCGCCCATCTCTATCGCGCCATCCTGGAGGGGTTGGCTTACGCCTTGCGCGAAGCCTCCGAGCGGACGGAAAAACGCAGCGGCGTGCGCATCACCGAGCTGCGCGTCGCGGGCGGCGGCAGTCAATCCGACGCGGCGCTGCAATTGACCGCAGATGTCTTCGGCCTGCCTGCTTCGCGTCCGCATATCTATGAAGCGTCAGGTCTGGGCGCAGCGATGGATGCGGCGGTCGGTGTTGGTATCCACAATGACTTTCCATCTGCCATCCGTGAGATGACGCATGTCCGCGATACCTTTGAGCCAGATAAAAACACACATGCACGTTATAACGAACTGTATTCAGGTGTGTATAAAAATATGTACAGCCGTCTGAAACCGTTATATGAATTTATGCGGACAGTAGGCGTGAAATAAAAGGAAATGTTTGTAAACCAAGTTTGATGACGAAAAGAATTGTCCAAACCACTTTTTAGGTAATTTAGGCAATATTGAAATCAAAGGTTTCGTAAGGGTTTCGTCGATTTTTTGTTGAAGTGGACTTAGATTCCAGACCGTGAAAACAAGGTGAAAAATCAAATTTTCGTAATTATTTCCTCATAAAAAGCATAATGCTATAAAAATGAGTCGAAAATTAGCGTTGAATTTTCTAAGGGTACATTCATCGGTTTCTCGGTTTTTTCACAGGTTCTTTTTTTACAATGCAACTACTCAACCAAACAAAGGGTTGAAGAAAGGAGTTGCCCCTGACCATGCTTGAATCCGTATGTTGATCTCTGAAAGGAGGTATCTCTATTTAGAGTAAACGTATAACTATAGAAAGAAGAGCCCCTTCCGTACTGATCCACGGGAGGGGCTTTTTTGTTTTGTGCGCAAATGCAAAAGACTTATCTTTCTCTTCGTAAACGTGGTCATTCCCACTTGGTGTGAAAGGTGCCATTCTTATCAATTCTGCGATAAGTATGTGCGCCGAAGAAATCACGCTGTGCCTGAATGAGATTGGCGGGCAGCCGTTCCGACCGATACGCATCGAAATATGCCAGCGAAGCGGAGGTTGCCATCATCGGGATTCCCAAATCGATGGCAGTCTTCACCACGTCACGCCATGCGGATTGACTCTCCACGATCACCTTGCGGAAGGTTTCGTTCAACAGCAGGTTTGGCAATTCTGGTTCGGCTTCAAACGCCGCTGCAATATCGTCAAGCAACGAAGCACGGATGATACAACCTGCCCGCCAGATGCGAGCGATGTCTGCATAGTTGAATCCAAATCCATATTCCTTCGACGCCGAACGCAACAAAGCAAAGCCCTGCGCATATGAAGTGATCTTGCTGGCGTATAACGCCTTCTCTGCCAGATTGATTAACTTCTCTGTGTCGCCTGAAAATTTTGACGTATGTTCCCCCAGTAATTTGCTGGCGACCATCCGCTCCGCTTTCAAGCTGGACATCAAACGCATTTCAACAGCCGCATAAATGGTCGGAACCAATGCGCCAATTTCCAGCGAGTTTTGACTCGTCCATCTGCCTGTGCCTTTTTGTGCAGCTTCGTCGAGAATCAGATCCACGAGCGATTCACCTGTCTCGTCGTCATGCCACCACAAAATTCTTGAGGTGATCTCGATCAAATATGATTGCAGGTCGTATTCATTCCAATCCGAAAAGATCTCGGCGAGGGCACCATTGGAAATCTCCGCGCCGCGATGAAGCAGGTCATACACTTCAGCGATCAATTGCATGTCGCCGTATTCAATGCCGTTGTGCACCATCTTGACGTAATGTCCTGCGCCGCCATTGCCCATCCACGCGACACAGGGCGTTCCGTCATCCGCCTTGGCTGCGATGGATTCCAGCATCGGCTTGACCTGCTCCCAGGCAGACGCATCACCGCCTGGCATCAGGCTGGGACCCATCAACGCACCTTTTTCTCCGCCTGAAACGCCCATCCCAATAAAGCGGATGCCATCTGCTTTGAGTTTTTTGATTCTTCGTTCTGTATCTACAAAAAACGAATTCCCGCCATCAATAAGAATATCGCCTTTATCCAAATACGGTTTGATGGACAAGATGGCTTTATCTACAGGTTTTCCCGCCGGAACCATCATCAAGATGACACGTGGTTTGTCCAGCGCGGCAACCAGGCTTTCGAATGAGTCGAATATCTTGACGTTTTTATCTTTGAAAAAAGATGGATCGAATTTCAAATGAATGTCATATCCCGCCACTGAATACCCGTTGCGTTCAAAGTTCAATGCCAAACTCCGCCCCATTACACCCAAACCAAGAATTCCAATATTCAACTTAATGCTCCATGTATTTCAATATTTCCTGCACAATGTCCTCGATGGACATTGATATATCCATTGTAAGCGCATTTGACGGCTCTTCGAGCGCCTCGAATTGACTCTTGAGCATGTGCGGCTTCATGTAGTGATCCTTGCGGGCAGACATGCGTGACCAGATCAGGTCGTAACTGCCTTTGAGGTACACAATCTGCACGCTTTCGTTACCATCCAATAATTGCTGACGATACCGTTCCTTTAATGAAGAACAGGCTAATACACCAGGCTTATCCTCTCTGAGGGAGGAGGAGATCAAATCGTGGAGGGTGGACAACCACGGGGCGCGGTCTGAATCGTCGAGCGGAGTTCCGCTTGCCATTTTGGCGACATTCTCAGGCGGGTGAAAATCGTCGGCGTCGTAAAAGCTCCATCCCAGGCGCGAGGCGAGGGTTTGTCCCACACTTGATTTTCCGCAGCCAGAAACTCCCATCACAATAAAGAAACGAATATTCATTCTATTTATTTCCACGGCCAGTTGACACAATTTTCGATTTCAGGGAACAGCACAATATCTGCTTTGCCTTTGAGCGTGAAGGTGATGACCTCATGTTGTTTCAGTTGCTCACGCGCGAGGCTCAGGGTTTGCCCGCTGACGCTGACATCGTCCACTAGAAGAATGCGCGCGTCTGCAGGCAGGTTGGGGGATTCGGCGAGCAGGGTCGGCGCGGGATGACGCGGCGAATTATCTGGCGCACGATAATTGATCCGCATCAGATGCAGGGGAAGCTCTAACTGATAAGCCAGCAAACTAGCAGGGACAATGCCGCCCTCCGCAATGCCAACTACGCAATCCACTTTTGGGAGATGTATCTTTTTTAACGCGTTTGAGATCGAAGCGAATTCAAGAGAGATTTTATCATTCATGAAGCGATACCTGCTTTGGCTTGTTGTCTTTCGAATTGAAAGATTGACCATGAGTTATACAAATGATGATAAACGATGTAGAACATGGGCCCCATCGCTACAAGCGGATTGATGAAGGTCAGTGCGATCCAGATGACGAACGAAAGGTTCTTCTGTCCAAGGGACTGACTCGCCTCCTGCCAGTGACTGCGTCCGCCGAGTAGTGCACCCACGCCAAAATTCACAATACAAATAATGAGCGAAACCAAGGCAATGATGGCAAGCGTGGACAACGAGTCGGTATTGTCGTTGCGAAGGAAGTTCGATGCATTGGAGCTGATGATAAAAAGATTGAGAAGCCAAACAGGAAACGAAATCGCTTTTCCACTGCGAATAAAAGTCTGTGTATTTGTTGGAAGAAACTTGACCAGTTGCGAAAGGATCAGCGGGACGAACATGACAATCAGCACAGGTTGTAGCACCTCCCATACGGAGATTTGAATTGTGGTTCCGATGAGCGATGGCAATGCCATCGGAACGATGAGTGCGGTGGCAATGTTTGTCAATACCACTGACGCAACGACATACTCTACTTCACGCCCGATGAAACTGATAATGACAGGCGCGGCAATCGCGGTAGGTGCGATGGCGGTCATGAAGGCCGCAAGCGCGAGCATCAAGTTGAATGGCGCAAGCACTGAATATGCAATGAATGCCACCGCCACGTTCGCCAGTAAAACCCACAAGACGCTTTTTTGAAACTTGAATTCGATATCCAAAAACGCGAAGAACAACATCACCATCAACAGATATTGGATCCAATATGAAAATACATGCGCCTGCGGTAAGAGAGCACCGATCACCATGGTGAATAACAGAGATAAGCCTTTGCCCTGTGTTTGTAAAAATAGTTTGAGTTGGTTGATTGTGTTGCTCATGCGATAAATTTTCTCCAGACCACACGATAGGCTGGGCGATACAATCTTTCATATTCAGAGGAATGATGCATAGTGGGATAATTCTGCACCTGTATGGATTTAATGAACCCGTCCATTTCCACTGACGGGAAACAATCCATGCCTGACGCGATGTCCCAATATTTTTTCAGAACATCGACATTCCCATGAAATTCATTTGCTGTGTTGATAAAAGCATTCAATAACATTTCAGTGTTCCCACCGCACGCTACAAACGGACGTAAATGCACGCGCACGATTTGACCATCCGCAGAAATAGGGTCAATCATCGGTTCGTCAATCCCGTCTCCCATTTCAGCAAGTTCACGCTCCATCCATTTGCGAACACCTTCTGCATTGGAAGCGGCATGTTCACTGCCCATCGATGCCTGATGGATCAATTTGTATATATCTTGAATTTGCATGACGGGATAACGCGAGAGATGACCTCGTAAAATGGTATCAAACGTCATGGCTTCAGCCGATACAAAATCTCGCCCGCTTTGGGCACGTATAAAATTCCCTCGTCCTCACGATCCTTCCATTCATCCACATTCACCTTCGACGGGTCAAGATAACCCAAATTGAGTCGCGCACAATCTTCTGCCGAAATTTTACTTGCCAATGTCACACGCACGTTCGGCTTTTCGACTCCATTGTCCATCACACCTGAACCGCGTAGATGTGTGCTGTGCGCCAGCACGCCCAGCGGAATATTCTTGAAGCGTTCCCAATCGTTCAGGAAATACGGCAGGATGTGATAGCCCACTTCATAAATATATTTTCCATGCACGTGGCTGACCACATCCAGATGCGGCGCATAAATCACAACCTCCCCGCCAATCGCCACCGCAGGCTCCAACTTATACATCGCCTTCGCCCCCGTCCACAACTCGTCGTACATCGGAGGTGCGCACGACAAAACTTTTTGGAACGGATTCTCACACCATTGGATATGACGTTCGGCGGATAGCTCTGCCGCTTCATTCCAAGCCGACAATTGATCGCCAACGAACAACCCGCTCAACCCTTTGCCTTCGACTACCAACGCCACCAATGTGACAGGAGTCTTGAGTCGACTCGCCGCCGCATGGATCATGGTACGCACAGGCGTGTCCTTAATCCCAATCGTCCCAACGACGCCAGCCAACGCACCCAGCCAATGCGTGGCGTTGATCATGTCCGCGCCAGAGATGCCAGGGAAGAGATACTTTGCTCCACCTGAAAATCCCACCACCTCATGTGGGAACGTCGGACCAATTATCACGATATGATCATATTCAAGCGCCGCCTTGTTAATGCGGATGTCCACTTCGTTGGGGAGTGACGAATGCCAATTCGCCCCAGCGATCTGCTTGATCTCATCCTGTTCGATCATGCCGAGTGAAGTCAATGCAGATGGCGTATCCCAGGCGTGATTCAACAAACCAACGTGCTTGAAGGTTGTCATCCGTTCTTCGGCTGTGATCCCCACCAACTTGTTGAGGCTCTCTTCTTCCAAGGGCGGATGTGTCCCTAACGCCACCATGAAATCTAATTGTTTTGCGTTATGTAATATATCCACTAAAGTGCGGAACAAAAATGGAAGCGGTAATGAACGTGTGTGATCGGGAATCAACACCAGCAAGCGTTGATTCGTGAACTGACCCGACAACACGTTCAACGTATTGCGTATTTCGTCGTCCGATAAGAGTTGCCCGATTGGGGTTGTTGCTTTCGCTTGTAGCATAAAATCCGTTTCTATCCGTTTATCCGATTCAATAATCCGCTTTCAAACACCACTAAACGCCGAGAACCCACCGTCAATGGGAAGCACCACACCCGTCACAAAAGCGGATGCAGGGGAGATCAGCCACATCGTCGCACCGAGCAGGTCTTCGGGAGTCCCGAAGCGGTTCATCGGGGTGTGAGCAAGAATCGATTGACCACGAGGAGTCAATTCGCCAGTGTCCTTGTCTGTGAGGAGAAATCGATTCTGTTCTGTGAGAAAAAATCCAGGCGCAATCGCGTTGACACGAATCTTTGGCGAATAATTCTGCGCCATGTGGACAGCCAGCCACTGCGTGAAGTTGCTGACCGCCGCCTTCGCCGCCGAATAGGCAGGGATGCGCGTGAGCGGACGAAAGGCGTTCATCGAAGAGACATTGAGGATCACGCCCTCGCCGCGCTCTGCCATATTACGACCAAACACCTGACAGGGCAAAATCGTACCAAGCAAATTCAGATCACCGACGTGACGAAGCGCATCGAGCGGCAGATCGAAGAAGGAAAGATCGGGCTTGGTGGTGGCAGAAGGATGATTGCCGCCCGCGCCGTTGATGAGAATATCAACGTGACCAAACTCCGACTTGATGGTTTCATTCGCCTGTTGCAAAGTTTCGACCTTGAGAACATCGCCAAAGACACGGACGCCGCGTCCTTTGACAACTTTTGGAAAACGTTCAATCACTTTTTGCGCAAGGTCTTGATCACGATCAAGAAGTACAACGTTCGCGTTACAACCAACCAACGCGCAAGCAATTTCACTTCCCAACACACCTGCCCCGCCTGTGACCAATATAGTGCGGTCGGAAAAATCGTAAAGAGATTTTAGTTCTTCGAGATTCATTTAGGTTCCATAAGGATTGTCACCCTGAGCGATAGCGAAGGGTCTCTACGATGATCTCAGAGATTCTTCGCCGCACTCGCCGTTTGAGGCTCGCAGCTCAGGATGACATAATTAGATTATTTCAACAAACTCAAATGCTTATCAAAATGCTTCTTCAAGCCATCAAAATACGCATCATCATGTTTGACGAGTGCCGCTTTCAATTCTACGCCAAACTGCGCCAACGCCGAACCGAACGTGACATGCAACACTTCGCGCGCATGGAAATCTTCCAACAACGAAGGCAGGTCATTTGTGTCAGGCAGTTTGCTCAACTCCGCCGAAACGTGATAGGTCTTCTTATCAGTTTCATAACGTTCACGTCCAAGCGAATAAATTTTCGAGAATAATTCAGGCTCATGCTTTGCCAGCACACGCAACGCTTCAAGATAACTCGTGCCCGCGGTCTTGACATGCAGACGTTCACCCCAATGCTTCGCCACCAGCGGATACACACTGAACTTATCCGAACCCGAATGCAAACTCAACTTATACGTTCCGAAATGCGCGGTCACCGCCGCGTGCTTCGACATCTCCACATCGAGCGCGCTCAAGTCACCGATGTAGTCCACACCTTTTTCAAAGCGACCAATGAAGCGCGGCGCAAGCGACGTGAACTTCACGCCTTTACGAGTCAACTCATTGGCGATGAAGAAATGTTCGAGCGGCGTTGTAGGCGAATCTGTTTCATCCACCGAGACTTCAAAATCGAATGCATCTGTCAATTCGGACAAACGCTTGAACATGGACACAGCATGTTGAATCGCTCTGCCATACTTGACCGTCGCCCGCATCAACGACTCCGCTTCGAAATCACCCCAAGCCTGCTCCCCACTCCCAGACAGATACAACGCTGACAGTTCATCCCATCCCAGCGCCGCGACCTTTTGCTTCAACACATCAACAGAATCGGTATCCGCGCCATTGTCCACATGATCGCCTGGGTCAACGGTGAAGAAGGTATAGCCCGCCGCGATGAACGGAGGGATATCATCCACGGTCTTCAAGTGATCGGCATCCGCACCCCAAGCGGAATCCCATTTGGCGGCATCCACAGCACGTTTGGCATCGTCCATGACTTGCTGAGGGGTGCGTCCCGTGCGTGTGTTTTCCCGCACGGATTGCTGTGCAAAGATCGGCGCGAATTTCGTGCCTTTGACAGCCGCAATATGTCCAGGTGTGGCAAGACCGAGACGGTCGCCAAAGCCAAAGGAGGGAGATAAATCGAGAGGAGAGAGCATGTTGTTATTTCCTTTGTAGGGGCGAGGTCATCTCGCCCCGAATTGGGCGGGGAGACCCCGCCCCTACGATTAAGATAATTTATAAGCCCGTTTCGCCAAACCAACAGCGAGTTCTTGAATCATCTCGTTTGCATCATTTTCATCAATGATGTGACGGACGACCAATCCCGCCAACCAATTCGCGGACGCTCTGCGCCACACGTCATGCCGTGCAGGGATGGAGCAGAAGGCTCGGGTGTCGTCGTTGAAGCCAGCCGTGTTGTAAATGCCTGCCGTTTCCATGACTTGATCGAAGTAACGCGCCATGCCGTTCAGGCTATCGTGAAACCACCAGGGAGGTCCAAGTTTGAGCGCAGGATAATGTCCTGCTAATGGAGCAAGTTCACGCGAATATGTTGTTTCGTCGAGCGTGAAAAGAATCAAAGTAAGGCGTGCGTCGTTACCGTATTTATTCAACAATGCAAGCAAACTACGTGTGTATTCAGTTTCCGATGGTATATCTGCACCTTTGTCCAAGCCGAATTTTTGGAAGACGATCTCGTTGTGATTGCGGAATGAACCTGGGTGCAATTGCATGACCAGTCCATCGTCAATGCTCATGCGCGCCATTTCCATCAGCATGTGGGCAGTGAACTGTGTCGCGTCGTTGGGCTTGGGACTGCCATTGAGTGCCCGTTGGAAGATCTCTCCTGCTTCAACATCGGACAATTCAGCAGTCGAGGGAGTCAATGCTGCGTGGTCGGTCGCTGTTGCGCCCATGGATTTGAAGAAGGCGCGGCGTTGCTCCAAAGCTTGAATGAACGACTTGTAATCCTTTACTTCAATGCCGCTGACTTCGCTTAGCTTTTCGATATTCGCTTTCCAATTTGGAGCATCGAGGTTGACCACGCCATCGGG
>JAHDWC010000143.1 GCA_023382575.1 Anaerolineales bacterium | reverse complement strand
GCTGACTTCGGTGCCCGCGCGCCAGGGGAAGTTGTAAAGCACGATGGGAATTTTGACGGCTTTGGCGACGGCTTCGTAATGCGCGAGCAGTTCGCGCTGGTTGGGGCGCGAATACGGCGGGACGGCGACCATGAGCGCGTCGTAGCCCATCTGCTCGGCGATCTGCGAGTAGCGGATCACGTCGCGGGTGGCGCCGCTGTTGGTGCCTGCAATGAGCGTGACCCGCCCGTTGACTTTTTCTTTGGTGAATTTGAAAATGTCCAGCCGTTCGGCTTCGGTGAAGGAGTAGACTTCTCCCGTGGTGCCGCCGGGGACAAGCCCTGCGATCTTGTTTTGGATCAGGTATTCGATCAGTTGCTCAAGGACGGGATAGTTAATGCTTTCGTCCGCGTTGAAGGGGGTGACGATGGGGGCGTATATTCCTTTGAGGTGCATGGGGGCTCCTGGAAAGTGGTCACTAAACAGTAATTGGTGATTGTGATTGAAGTTTACTTCCCCCGGTGGAAGTGGGCAAGAGTCTATTTGTGAAGAGGTGGTGCAATACAAATGCGGAAGCCAATCGCACTGTCAAAAAAGGAAGCACGGAGACCACCGCGAAATGTACATCGCACACAATCAATATCATCGATGAACGAGCCACCGCGTAACACGTATCGTACCGTGTCTTTCTTTTCTTCACGCCCATCATTAACTACATATGGATAAGACTTCTTCAAGCTATGTGTCCATTCCCAAACATTACCAGACATATCTGCACAACCGTAGGGAGAATCACCCTCTGGGGAGTACATGCCCACAGAATTTGCACTCTCTGTTTTTGTATTACATTTTTTACTATCGAATTGGTTACCCCAGGGGTATTCACGTCCATCAACACCTCGTGCTGATTTTTCCCATTCAGCTTCAGTCGGTATACGCAACAACAATCGCAAAGGCAATTCTCCTTTCATTAAATTAGTTAACCATTGACAATAATCCATAACAATTGTCCTCGTAACATTTACAACCGGGAAGCTTTTTTTAATTTTCCAGTCACCAACAGGATGTTTTATTTCCTTCTCATCTGTAAAAAGGGCATATTGCTCGTTTGTCACAGGAAAGCGTCCCATCCAATAATCGTATGGAATATTTACCAAATGTTGAGGTTTCTCATCTGGCTTACCAGTATTACTTCCCATAGTAAATTCCCCAGCAGGCACGCGCAGGAATTCCATACCATTAGAGAGCGTAATTTTGTTTAAGTCATTAGATACAGATTTACTGTTTGCTTCCTTTTCAAGATTGTCAAACCATTCAACTAATTCTTTGTGCTTAATAGCTTTGTCATAAAAGCTTTCAGACCGAGGTTGTGTTTCTTTCTTCATTAACCCCAGCGACTCGGCACGCCTTTCCAAACTGACCAACAACCTTTGAACCCCCCGCTCACGTTGTCCTTCAAAATAATCCGCATATTGCCAGCGTGCTAATCGTTTGGGAGGCGTACATTCCTCCAAACGGACAGGGATGATAAACAATGTCCCTTCGGGTTTGTAGTCTGCATAATCCAAGGCAATGCGGATTTCGCGTTGAACGTATCCCTCTTTAGTGACGGAATTGTTGGAAAGGCAGACGAGAATCACATCCGTGGCTTCAATCGCTTTTTCGATTTCCAAATTCCAATCCATACCTGGGAAGAGTTCTTCTTCATCCAACCAAGGATCAATCCACGGCTCGGCGCGGAGTTTTTGATATAACTCGCGGACAGCGGGTTTATCCGCGGAGGAATGGCAGAGGAAGACGCGAAGAGGGCGATTTGTGGGCATGGGTTTCCCCGAATTATAAGACACTCATTATTTGATTTCGATTGCTGTTTTACTCCGGATCGATTCTATCGCCGCAAATGTGGACTTGGTCACGCCGATGAGATGCTCATAAGGTATTGGCGCTTCTTTCCCCGCCTTGAGCGACTCAGCAAAGGCAGCCATTTCTCCCTGCCAGCCTTTATCCTGCGACCCACTCTCTACTTTCTTCTTTCCATCTTTCACAGTCGTCAGCGAAACATAATCATCCAACACCGCCACCATGCCCCCACAAAATACTTCCAGCCGTTCCTTTGGCGTCGACTTGTCGCCATTGGCGAGATAATCCACTACTCCAATCGAACCGTCTGCGAAAGAAAAAGTCATGGAGACGTTATCTTCGCTATATTTTCCATTGTTCGGCAAGGCATGAGCCATTACAGAAACAGGCGCCTCACCGACAAGAAACGTCAACACGTCAATGAAGTGGCAGGCTTCGCCGATGATCCGCCCGCCGCCGATGGCTGGGTCTTGCGTCCAATGATTGGCAGAGATGAAACCAGCATTGACACGATAATGAGCATGAAGAGGTTCCACACGCTTTGAGATTTGTGATTTTAGATTTCGTATCAGGGGAGCAAACCTACGATTAAAACCGACGGTTAACAGTGGATGGTCGACGGTTGACAGTACTTTTGTGATTGCCATCAACTGTTTACTGTCAACCGCCAACGGTTTCTCCACAAACACATGCTTCCCAGCCTTCAACGCCTTCACGATCAAATCCGCGTGGGTATTGTGCCTTGTGAGAATCGCAACTGTGTTGATCTTCGGGTCATTGATGATCTCATCTTCGCTGGAAGTGGCATATTGAAAGCCGAATTTTTTGCCGGAGTGCTGGGCGTGAAGTCCGCCAGAGGAAGCAATACCAACCAGTTCAAAATCTTTGTTGTTTTTCAGAATGGGTAAAAGCGTGGAATTGGCGAAGAGACCAGCACCGAGAACACCTAATTTGACAATAGACGACGGATGACGGACGATGGAAGGAAACTCAACTTTTCTTTCCTCTTTTGTCTTTTGTTCAGGGTATGTCAGAAGAACGCCTAAGAACGCCTCTTTCCTCTTACCCGTAATCACTTCATACGCTTTCACACCTTCTTTAATATCAAAGCGGTGACTGATGAGCGGCACTACCTTCAACTTTCCACTCGCCATCAGATCAACCACAGCTTGGAAGTTCCGTCCCTCCGTCCATCTCACATAACCGATGGGATAGTCTTGTCCGTTCTCTTCGTAATTCAGGTCGTAGCGGCCAGGTCCGTAGGAGCGGGAGTTAATGAAGGAGAGTTCCTTTTCGTAATAAACCTTGCGCGGGAAGTTGAGTCCAACCGCACCTGTCGCCACCACTTTGGCGCGGTCACGGGCGATGACGCCAGCCAGTTCAACCGGATCATTCGAGGAGGTGTCGGCGCAGATGATGACGCTATCAAAGCCGCGGTTTTGGGTGAAGGCTACAGCGGCAGATTCTGCCTGGAGACGTGTAACCGCTTCCACGTTAAGAGAAGAGGCGAGCTTGACCCGCTTTGGGTCAATGTCAATGCCAAGGACGTTGCATCCCGCCGCGGACGCCAGCTGAATCGTCAATAATCCTAAAAGCCCTAAACCAATGACGGCGACGTTTTCACCAAGCTGAGGTTCCGCCAAACGGAATCCATGCAGGGCAATCGCGCCAAGCGTGGTGAAGGACGCGGATTCAAAATCGACATTTTTGGGGAGGGGAGTTAAAAGATTGCGCGGCACCACATTGTATTCGGCATGAGTAGCATAGCCGCCGCCCGCACACGCCACGCGCTGACCGACCTTGAAGCCTTGCATATTATTTCCGAGCGCCACGATGGTTCCTGCGGTGGAATAACCCAGCCCCATCGGCTGGTCGAGGCGATTGAAAACCGCTTGCACGGTTGGCATGATGCCTTCGCGTTTGGCTTTATCAAGCGTTTGCTTCACAAGGTCGGGACGGGAACGCGCCTTGCCGAGATAACTTTTTTCAGCGAATTCCACTACCATACGCTCGGTGCCTGCCGAAACCAGGCTGGCAAAAACTTTGACCAATGCCTGTCCTTCGCGCGGAGTTGGAATGGGTACATCTTCGACGATGGTCTTGCCATCTTTAATATTTTGCAAAAGTTGCTTCATGGTCAAAAGTATAACGCATAATAAATTAAGTCATTTATTTTGTGAAAAGGTGGGCAATATGACAGATGTCATCTTTTCAGTTAAGGAAAAACTTAAATATTGATTTCGATATGTGCGAATGCTATCCTAAATTTAATAAAGACAGCATCGGGCTGTTTATTTTCGTTTGGAAAAGGAGAATATCATGGCACTTGGTGGATACGCAGATCGGATCGCATGGGTGGACCTCAGCGCAGGCAAAGTTGAATACAAACCTGTGCCCGAGGATGATGCTCGAAAATATATCGGCGGACGCGGCTTGGGTGTGAAGTTCGTTTACGACAATGGTCCAACAGTCGATGCCCTCTCCCCCGACAATATTTTGTGCTTTATGAACGGACCGCTCACCGGCTCGGAAGCCAACATGAGCGGACGTATGGCGATTGTGACAAAGTCGCCTCTCACTGGAACGGTGACGGATTCTCACCATGGAGGCTGGTCAGCCGCCCGCTTACGCTGGGCCGGCTTCGATGGCTTGGTCTTCAAAGGCAAAGCCGCCAAACCCACCTATGCCTACATCCATGATGACAAAATTGAACTGCTCGATGCCTCCGAAGTTTGGGGCAAGGGTGTTCACGACACCATCAAACACTTCAAAGAAAAATACGGCGAAAAAGACCTGACCGTGATCACCATTGGACCTGCCGGTGAGAACCTCGTCAAATTTGCCTGCTGGATGAACGAGAACGACCGCGCTTCTGGACGCGGCGGCACTGGCTGCGTAGGCGGCTCCAAGAACCTCAAAGCTGTTGTCATCAAGTCTGAGAAGAAGATCGTCAAAGCTCAGAACCGCGAAATGTGGAAGGAAGCCCACAAGAAAGCCCTCGCCGAGATCATGGACGAGCGCGTGGTCACCTCCCCGCGCAAGGGCGGTCTCTCTGTGTACGGCACCAACGTACTCATGAACATGACCAACGTCATCGGCGGTCTGCCTACCAAGAACAGCCAATTCACCGGCTGGGAACATGCCGAAAAGGTCAGCGGTGAATACGTCAACGACAACATCCTCGTAGACAACCCCACCTGCCACGCCTGCCCGGTCGCCTGCAAGAAGGAAGTTGAAATCAAAGATGGTCCATATGCTGGTCTGCGCATGGAATCAGTCGAATACGAACCCGCTTGGTCAGTCGGCACCAACTGCGGCAACGATGATATCCGCGTTGTCGCCAAGATGATCGACTGCGCCAACGACTACGGCTTCGATGCAATCGAAGTGGGTCACCCGCTCTCCGTTTGGATGGAAGCCTCCGAAAAGGGTTACACCAACGGCTCCGGCAAACTCAACTGGGGCGACGGCGCCGCCATGGTGGAAGCCGCCCGAATGATCGCTTACCGTGAAGGCTTCGGCAACATCCTTGCCGAGGGCGCGAATGCGGTTGCGGCTCACTTCGGTCACCCCGAACTCGCCATGACCGTCAAAGGTCAGGGCGTGCCTGCGTACGATCCGCGCGGTATCAAGGGCATGGGCTTGGGCTATGCCACATCCAACCGCGGCGCGTGCCACCTGCGTGGTTACACCCCCGCCGCTGAAGTCGTGGGCAACGTACTCGGCCCGTCTACTGTTGCTGATCCGCTCGCGTGGAAGGGCAAAGGTGAGATGAACTTCATCTTCCAGAATGTCCACGCCGTGACCGACTGCCTCGACCTCTGCAAATTCTCCACCTTCGCAGAATCGCTTGACTCCTTCGCCGCGCAATACGAAGCGATGACGGGCATCCCATGCGACGCAGGTCACCTGCTCAAGGTCGGCGAGCGCGTTTACAACCTCGAACGCCACATCAACAACCTCAACGGCTTCCGCGAAGGCTCCGACACGCTTCCGAAACGCTTCACCACCGAACCCTCCACCGTGGGCGGCTCGAAGGGTCATGTCTGCGAACTCGATGACATGCTCGTGGAATACTACGAGAAGCGCGGATGGGTCAACGGCGTTGTGCCCGAATCCAAGTTGAAGGAATTGGAGATCATCTAACGGTTCTTTCTTAACCGATAGCTGATCTAGTTTTCTGAAACCGAATCTCCCCGAATCAAAAGCAGGGCGACGTGAGTCGCCCTGCTTTGCTTTTTAGGTAATGCAACATTTATGTCGCCCTACAAACTGACCTTACCCGCCGCCCACCGCCGGGAAGACGTTGACCGTATCCTCTTGTGTGATGGGAGTGGCAAATTTTTCCTCAGTGAACTGTACATCGCGCCCATTAATAAAGAAATGGACGTGTCCATGCATTTCGCCATTTTCCTTGAGCAATTCCTTTTTCATCAGCGGGAAACGGTCACAAATGGCATCCAACAATTCGCGGGCAGAGATGCCATGTTCCAGGTCAAACTCCACGGTCTTGCCACCAGCAATGTCGCGCAGGGTTGCAAAGAAATTAACCTTCATAAAGTCATCTCCTTTTAGTCGCGTAACACTTCTACGTTTATTTTACCGCTCGAAATAGGGGAGAAAAAGCTCACGATGGAATCTGGACTGAGAGGTGTATCAATTCCCGCCGCGGTCAGACGCGGGTTCCTTCCATCCACATAAACGGGGACATCCGGGCGCAGATTTCCATCCGCATCCAACAAATGGAAAGCGGTCTCAGGATATTTTTCAATCAGCAGCGCCAGCAGGTCACGGAAAGTAGCAGCGTTCTCCGCGATCTCCAGCGATGACTTGCCGACCGTTGTGCGCATATTGGCATAAAAACGCAGTTGCATATCTGAGTCCTTATGTCCATTTTATCATTTTCAAAAGGAAATAAAAAAGGCTCGGACGAATCCGAGCCTGAGAGCAAGTCAATTTATGGACATTGAATAATGCCCTGCGCCCAGAGGCAGCCACCGCAGACGGGGGCGATGTCGTTGCCGAGGCAGTCTTCCACATTTTCTTCCGAGAGGTCACAGCCGCCGCAGAACGTGCAGGGCGCAAAGACGAAGTTATGCAGGCGCTCGCGGTAGGCGACATACTCCGGGTCGAGCCAGATCTCTTCGAGCGTCTGCATGCGGACATCGCCGATGATATGTTTTTTAGAAAGGCGTGGCTTGCCATGCAGGTAACTCATGTGGGTGTGCATGAGGGGCCAACATGGGCTGACCTCGCCTGTCCACGCGATGGACATGGTGCCACTTTCGACGAAATTGCACACATCATTTGCGCCGCCCCAGTTGTTGCCCGCAAAGCTGACGTTACATCCGCTGTTGAAGGCTTCGGTGAGCGCGGCTTGGGTTTCTTCGTTGAAGTCCATTTTCGGGAGACTGAGTTTTGGCAGCACAGGCGAAGGCAGATAAGCAATATTTCGAATGGTGCGTTTGTACAAGCGGTCTTCCTGCAGATCTTCGGTGGTCGGCTGAACATTGCTGACCGAGAAATAACGCGCGCCGAAGGTATGTCCCATTTTGATGATCTTGGGCAGGTCGTTGATGTTGCGCTTCATGGCAACGAACGCCACACCGATCTCCGGCTGGGGGAAATGCCCGCCTTTGCGCATTTTGAACAGACGACGCAAGTTTTCGATAATGGTTGGTAGTTCTGCACCCAAACGTACGTCAGCAAAGCCTTCAGGGGTGGCACCGTCGAGGGAGACCCACAGCAAATCTAAACCGGCGTCGATCAGTTCGCGCGTCTTTCGCTCGGTGAGGGTTGTGCCGTTGGTGATGAGTTCCACTTTGACGCCCAGCTCTTGCTTGATGCGCCGAATCCACTCGATGGTTTTGGGATGAAAGAGCGGTTCGCCAATGCCGCCAAAATAAACATCGGGGATCGGATCTAGCTGTTTCAATCCGCTCAGGATGCGTTCGAAGGTCTCTTCGGTCATCTTGCCGATGGGTTGGTCCCAGGCGTTGCGGAAGCAGGTGATGCAGTCGAGGTTGCAGGCAACAGTTGGTTCAATGTAGACTTTGGTGAGATGTGTCACCGGGCGATGCATGCGGACAAAGTTATGCCCTTCATCGAGGCGAACCTTTGAGCCAGGATTCAGCCCATAGTGTTGGGCAACTCCCGGCGGAAGTATGAGGCGACCCTGTTCATCCACTTCCGCCCAGGCAGTGGTCGATTTGGTGGAAATTGTCACCATACGTGCTCCTTCAGTCAAACAATTATCACCAATCATATCCATTTTCTGTGAAAAATCATGTGACAAAAGTTACTAATTTAGACGGTCAAACGAAGTGAAAGGCGGCTGTAAAGCGAAAATGTTATAATTTCGCTATTCCAATTTAGGAGAATCAAGTTGGCTGATATCCGTGTTTCAAACTATGCAAAGATCCTGGTGGACCATTCGGTGCGATTGAAGCCGGGCGACCGCATCCTGCTGGAAGGCACAACTGCCGCTGAGCCGCTGTTGCGTGAGTTGTACATCCAAATTTTGGAGAAGGGCGGGCATCCACATTTGATGATGGCGCTGCCCGGTACGATGCCATTCAGCCAGGATGAAATGTACCTGACCTATGCCAACGAATCACAACTGGACTTTGTGCCGACTTTTTACAAGTTGGCGTATGACCAGTTTGAGGGTCGCATCCGCGTCCACTCGGCGACGAACACCAAAGGCACGAGCAATATCGACCCGGAGAAGATCGCGCGGCGCAGTAAAGCGACATCGGTCATTACTGAGGCGCAATTCCGCCGCGGTGCAGACGACAGTTTCAAATGGTGTACCACGCTCTTCCCCACCGAAGCATATGCGCAAGACGCCAACATGAGTTTGAAAGAATATGAAGACTTTGTCTTTGGCGCGGTACATGCCAATGAAGAAGATCCCATCGCTTTTTGGAACGGCGTAAAGGAAAAGCAACAGGCGGCTGTGGATTTCATGAAGAACAAGAATCAAGTTGTCCTGCGCGGACCAAACGTGGATCTGACTCTCTCAGTCAAGGGGCGCACGTTCATGAATTCATACGGCACACACAACATGCCCGATGGTGAGATCTACACGGGACCGGTCGAGGACTCAGTCAATGGTTGGGTGAAGTTTACCTATCCCGCCAACTATCAAGGCACAAGCGTGGAAGGCGCGGAGTTGACCTTCTCGAATGGACGGGTCGCTTCGGCCAACGCCGAAAAGAATCTTGATTTCCTGCTCAAGACTCTCGACAGCGACGACCGTTCCCGCTATTTGGGTGAATTTGCCATCGGCACGAATTTCGACATTCAGCGTTTCACCGGCAACATTCTGTTCGATGAGAAGATCGGCGGTTCGTTCCACATGGCACTCGGCGCAGGCTACCCGGAAACGGGTTCCAAGAACAAGAGCGCCATCCACTGGGATATGATCTGCGACATGCGCACAGATTCGGAAATCCTGGTAGATGGTGAGTTATTCTATAAAGACGGTCAGTTCGTGTTCGAGAAATAACGCAAGAAGGTTTAAACATTTGAAGGTTGAGGACATCCTCAACCTTCTTTTTTTATTGGCGATCCATCAATGACTATTATGCCTTCTTGCCTTCCAACTCCAATCCGGGGATGCGGGCATGTTGTTCAAGCCACTTCATAATGAAGTCCACGACGAAGACGAGAATGAGATAGATGACTGCAACCGCCATATAGGAACCGATAGGGTCATAGGTTTTTGCGGCGATGGTCTTGGCACGCGCCATCAATTCAGGGACAGCGATGAGGAATACCACCGAGGTGGATTTGAGCAACGAGACCGGTTCATTCGCCCAGGCGGGAATTGCCAAACGCAGCGATTGCGGCAAGATGATATTGAAAACTGCCGACCATTTTGATAAGCCAATGGCACGTCCTGCCATCATTTGTCCGTCACCGATGGCGAGGATGGAGCCACGCAAGTATTCGGCTTGATAGGCGCCAGAGTTGAGTCCCAGCGCGAGGAAGGCCGCCCATTCACGCGAAAGTGTGATGCCCAAACCAGGCAAGCCATAATACAACAAAAATAATTGCATCAACAATGGCGTTCCGCGGAAAAGTTCAATGTAGCCGACGGCAAGTCCGCGCCAGAATTTGTTGCCATAGGAGCGGGCAAGCGCAGAAGCCAGCCCAAGCACGAATCCGGCAGCGAGACCCTCAAAGGTGAGAAGCAGCGTCATACCAGCACCCTTCAACAGGTCCGGCAGGAAGCGCACGAAGAATTCAAAGAAGTCGGTCATTTCTTCTCTTTCTTGCCGTACAACTCGGTGATCTTCCACAGGAATTCGCGGGTACGCGCGTGCTGTGGACGTTCGAACAGGTCATCGGGCGCACCTTGCTCCACAATGCTGCCTTTTTCCATGAAGACGATGCGGTCAGCGACTTCGCGTGCAAAGCCCATCTCATGCGAGACGACGATCATGGTCATGTGGTCACGCGCCAGTTGAGACATGACGCCCAACACTTCGCCGATGAGTTCCGGGTCAAGCGCAGATGTGGGCTCATCGAAAAGCATCACCTTCGGGTCCATGGCGAGGGCGCGGGCGATGGCAACACGTTGCTGCTGCCCACCAGAGAGTTGACCAGGGTAATGATCGGCGCGATCTGCCAAACCGACGCGCGTGAGTTCGCGCATGGCTTTTTCACGCGCCTGTTCCTTTGGCATCTTCTTTACTTTTGTTAAACCGATCATCACATTATCGAGCGCGGTGAGATGGTTGAAAAGCAAAAAGTTTTGGAAGACCATGCCCATGTGTTGGCGGACTTCGTCTTCATTGACGCCGTGCGCGGTGATCTCGCGCCCTTCGAGAAAAATTCGTCCACTGTTGACGTGCGTCAGCAAATTCATGCAACGCAAAAGTGTGCTTTTGCCCGTTCCGCTCGGACCGATGATGACGATGGTCTCGCCTTCATGCACATCGAGCGAAATATCTTTGAAGATGATATTTTCACCATAAATTTTGGTCACGTTCTTGGCTTGCAAAATGACAGGAGTATCCATAAATGCTCCGCTTATACCGGGTTGGTGGGCAGTTTGAGTTTCTCGGAGAGATAATCCAAACCGCGATTGGTTAGGAAAACAAGGACAAAATAAATCAGCGCCGCCGTCCCATACGCGAGGAATGGCTGTTGAGTGGTGGCGCTGAGTTGCTGGGCACGCCTCAAAATCTCCTCGACGCCAAGCGCA
>JAHDWC010000142.1:257-11094 GCA_023382575.1 Anaerolineales bacterium | reverse complement strand
TTTAACAACGAAACTGGCAATGACGACAACGAGACGATCAATCTCTCGATTCTTGCGCGTTTGTGCAGTCAGGACTGGGGCTTGTATAAAACCACTTCCATCAATTTGAAGCGAGTGGAGGAGTTTATTCAAGCGCCAGATCTATCTCTCACGCCCGAGGAACGTCAACTCATCGCCCAACGCGTGGAAGATATTTTGCACACCTTTGAAACCATGCCCAAGCCGCTTGCCTGGCAATTGCGCGACCGCGTCGGCACGCGCGTCAAATGGTACATTGAAGTGGAAGAGGTGGATCGATGACGCGAAAAATCCGCCTCGTTCTTGCTGTCATCCTCCTTGTGATTTCCATCGTCTTTTTGGTTTGGGGATTCTTCCCCAATCCGCGTGAGACGCGCATTCAGAACATCTCACCAGAAGAGATGCGACTCCCAACACCTTCTTCGCTTCATCTTGACCTCGAGCCTGCCGCGTGACCCGTACGCTTTTTTCTCCCCGACTGTTTTTTCTGCACCTCGCCTTGTGGACGGTGGTGCTTTATGGCTGTAGCGCAACCGCCATCACGGAAGCGCCATCATCAGAAGTGACCGAAGTTCCCACATCCGTCGCTGTCACAGAAGAACCTCCACTTACAACCGCCACCCCCGGGCAGACAGACTCTCCCACCCGACCTGCCATCCCCGAAACACGCCGCCTGACGTTGGAATATCCTCTGCGAATTAGAGCCGGCGCCGAAAGCGAAATCGTCCGACTCACGCTGGAGGTGGATAAATTTGGCAATCTGACACCAACCGCTGAGATAGAAGGCAATGTTGTCGAAGGGGAGGTGATCGAGATTCCCAATTTGTATGAGACTCATGATGTCATGGCAGAGGCGCGTTTTGATATCGCCGGCATGGATGTCCAGCCGCCAGGTGCGACCTTTCAGCCATTGATTCAGGGCGCGCCGGTTACATTTTATTGGAGTATTCGTCCGCCAGAAGTGGGGAGGTATCGTGGGACGATCTGGCTGCATTTGGTCTTTATCGAACGCTCGACGGGAGAAAAAAGCCGCATGGCAGTATCCGCTCAAATCGTCGAGATCGAGGCGGTGGATTTCTTCGGGTTTTCCACCAATTTCGTGCGGACATCCGGCGTGATCGGTTCGGTCTTGGGCGTTATTGTCGGTTTTCCGTTCTTCGATGATATTGTGAGATATTTCTTGAACAGGTTTAAGAAAAAATCGAAGCGGACTGGAAAGTCTTCACGTAAAATATGACAAAAATCACCCCAAAAATGGACATGCTTTACAAGGGTGACTTTGTCCTTTATGGTACAATTTGGAAGATTAAGTTGTATTACATTTCCCAATGGAGCGAGCTAAATGAGTGAGTGGTTGTATATCGCCCTGTTTATCGTGGTGGGTCTGATAATTCCCATCGGTGCGATTGGAGCAGGCTTTATTTTCGGACCCAAGAAGCCGAATCCTATTAAGGAATCCACCTATGAGTGCGGGATCGAAACAGTGGGTGATGCGTGGATCCAATTCAAATCTCAATATTATATTTTTGCACTGGTCTTCCTCGTGTTCGATGTGGAGGCGGTCTTTCTATTCCCGTGGGCGGTAAAACTTGGGCAACTCGGTTTGTACGCCGTCGTCGAAGGTATCATCTTCGTCACCATTTTGGTGGTCGGTCTGGTGTATACCTGGCGCAAGGGAATGCTGGAATGGGTATAGCATTTTAGTAAATTGAAGAGAAGGCTGAACGGAGTTGTCCATTCAGCCTTTTCTTTGCGTTATAGGAGTGTTTTATGAGTTTTTGGAATGACCCCCTGAAAGTCGCTGCGGATTGGCTCGAGGGTGTCTTTACCGGCTGGGGCATGGATGCGGTTCTTTCCCATGTGCTGGTTGCCTTCCTCGGCGTGTTCCTGCTCATCGCCTTGTTGATGGTGCTGGACATCTTCCTCGTCTGGATCGAACGCAAGGTGGTGGCTCGCTTCCAGGACCGCATTGGTCCCAACCGTTTGGGACCGTTTGGCTTGATCCAGCCGTTTGCGGACATCATCAAGCTCATCATTAAAGAGGATACGACCCCCAGTGGTGCGGACAAGGTTGTCTATAACCTCGCCCCGATCCTCTCGATGATGTCGGTCTTGATCCTGTGGGCGGTGGTTCCGCTCGCGCCGGTAGTCCTCGGCGTGGATCTGAACGTTGGCGCATTGTTCCTCATTGCCGCCGGCGCCATCGGGACGCTTTCCATCATCATGGCGGGTTGGTCGTCGAACAATAAGTTTGCGATGATCGGCGGTTTTCGCCAGGTGGCAGTGATGGTCTCGTTCGAGATTCCGATGTTGACCATGCTGATGATCCCGACCATCTACGCGGGTTCGATGAACATGAATGCCATCATCGGGGCGCAGGATGTATGGTTCTTCATTTTGTCTCCGCTTGGCGCGTTGATCTTCCTCATTGCTGCCATCGCCGAATTGGGACGCGCTCCCTTTGATCTCGCAGAAGGCGAATCCGAATTGGTTTCCGGTTTCAACATCGAATATTCAGGCATGAAGTTCGGCATGTTCTACGCGGGTGAACTTTTGCACGCCTTCACCTTTGGCGGCTTCTGGGCGATCCTGTTCTTTGGTGGGTATCGTTTCTTCGGTTTGGAGCAGGTTAGCCCATTCCTTGCCATCCTGATTCTCATCATCAAAGCCATGCTGGGATATTGGGTCATCATGTGGGTCAAGTACACCATGATGCGCATCCGCATCGACCAGATGCTTGGCTTCAACTGGAAGTTCCTCACCCCGTTGGCGTTTGCTCTTCTACTGGTCACGGCGTTGATGAATGCGCTTCTCGCTGACGCTCCAACCTGGCTCTATGCCTTGGGTATGTTCCTCGCCAATGTGGTCACAGGTTGGATCGCGCTGGAGATCGCCCGCTCAGCCACTCGCAAGGAACGTGAGCAGGTGGAAGGCATAAAGACACCTGTGGAGGCGCATCACTAAAGGCGGAATCCTATGACAGCACAACAAATTATTTTCATGATTGTCGCCGCTTATACCCTCGGCTCCGCGCTGATGGTGGTGACGACTCGCAATTTAGTCCATGCCGCCCTGTGGCTGGTGTCCACACTGTTTGGTGTGGCAGTGGCGTACGCGCTGCTGAATGCGAACTTTATCGCCGTAGTGCAGGTGGTGGTTTACATCGGCGCCATCGCCATTCTCTTCATTTTCGCCGTCATGCTCACTCGTAAGGACATGCGCGACAGCGGTCCGCAGATGAACCGGAATTGGTGGGCAGGCGCGATTGTAGCGGTTTTGGTGTTCGCCGGATTGGCGTTCCTGCTTTCGGGTTGGAGCGGCTTCCAGAATACCGCCGCGGAGCTTCCGGCTGAGTTCGATGCGATCAGTCTGTTGGGTGAGGCGCTGACTTCGCCGCAGGCGTTCGTTCTGCCGTTCGAAGTGGCGTCGGTCCTCTTGCTGGCGGCGTTGGTGGGCGCGGTGTATGTCGCGTTCAACCCCACAAAGAAATAGGAGGCGGACAGAGATGGTTCCTCTTTCCTGGTATTTGATGTTTGCGGCAGCGTTGTTTAGCATTGGTTTGTTCGGTGTGCTGGTACGACGTAACGCGGTTGCGATCCTGCTCGGTGTGGAGTTGATGCTCAATGCTGTGAACATCAACCTCGTGGCGTTCTGGCGCTACGGCGATGTGACGGCGATGGCTGGACAGGTTTTTGCGGTCATCGTGTTTGCCGTTGCCGCCGCGGAAGTTGCCGTGGGTCTGGCTTTGGTTATTTCTGTGTATCGCCGCCGTAATACGGTGATCGCAGATGAACTCGATATGTTGAAGTGGTAGGGACGCATGACGACTGAATTATTGATTTGGCTACTACCTCTCCCGCCCGTCCTTGCCTTCTTTTTGATCGTGTTGTTCACGAACAAGAGCAAGGCGCTCAGCCATTCGGTGGGTGTGGGCGCGGCATTCCTCTCGTTCCTTGGCGCGATGGTTGTGTTTGTGCGCGCATTGGGCGTGGAACATCTTGGCGAACATCCTTTTGAATCTTCGATTAACTGGCTGCCGACAGGCGAAACGTGGTTGAAGATCGGTGTGTTGATCGATCCGCTTGGTGCGGCAGTGCTGTTCTTTGTGGCGATCACGATCTTCATGATCTTCCTGTTCAGTGTGGGCTACCATAACTTCGGTCAACCAGCCGGTGACCATGACCACGCCGGTCTGCCGCCGCATGGCGCAACTGTTCACGGGCATACTGTTCCATCCGTCGAGCCGATGTATTCGCGTTTCTTCGCCTTCCTCGGTTTGTTCGCCTTCGGCATGTACGTGCTTGTGATCTCAGACAACCTGCTGACCATGTTCGTCGGCTGGGAGATCATGGGCTTGTGCTCCTACCTGCTGATCGGTTTCTGGTATGGCAAGCCCTCGGCTCGCAACGCGGCGATCAAAGCCTTCATGACCACCCGCATCGGCGACGTGTTCATGCTGATCGGTATCGCCTTCCTCTATAGCGTGACCGGAACGTTGTCCTTCCGTGAAATTTTCAATGAAACAACCCTTCACACCCTCGCCTCAGTTCCGACGGGTGTGCTTGGTCTGTCTGCCGCAGGTTTGATCGCCGTTCTGCTTTTCATCGGCACGGTCGGCAAATCCGCGCAGTTCCCATTGCACGTCTGGCTGCCCGACGCGATGGAAGGTCCGACCCCTGTCAGTGCCATGATCCATGCGGCGACGATGGTGTCGGCGGGCGTGTATGCGGTCATCCGCATGTTCCCGCTGCTCACAGCCGGATATGAAGGTCACGGGCTGACGCCTGAAATGACCTTCGTGGCGTTCATCGGCACGTTCACCGCCATCTTTGCGGCGACTATCGCCCTAGCGCAGAACGACATCAAGCGCGTGTTGGCGTACTCGACCATTTCTCAACTCGGCTTCATGATCGCCGCGCTGGGCATTGGCGCGTATGTGGCGGCTGCCTTCCACCTGATTACTCACGCCTTCTTCAAGGCGCTGCTCTTCCTCGGCTCCGGCTCGGTCATTCACGGCATGGAACACGGCGTTCTGCATACGGGTAATCACAACGTTGACCCACAGGACATGTTCAACATGGGCGGTCTGCGCAAGAAAATGCCCATTACCTTTTGGACTTTCCTTATTGGCGGTTTCGCCCTCTCCGGTTTCCCATTGGTGACGGCTGGCTTCTGGTCGAAGGATGAAATCCTCGCGGATGCATGGGCTCATGGTCATATGGCGGTTTTCATCACCCTTGCTATTGCCGCCTTCCTGACCGCGTTCTACACCATGCGCCAGATCACATTGACCTTCCTCGGCGAACCTCGTACGAAGGAAGCTGAGCACGCGCAGGAAACCCCGTGGACAATGACAACCCCGTTGGTTGTCCTCTCGTTCTTCGCTGTGACCTACGGTTGGGTCGGTATCCCCGAGCACTTCCCGCTCATCGGCGGACTCGTCCCCAACTGGTTCCATGATTTCGTCGGTCACACACTGGCGGAAGTTCCTGAAGCGCCTGAATTTAGCTGGATCCCGTTGTTGACCTCGCTTGTGGTCGCGCTTGGTGGTTTGGCGGCTGGCTATTATGCGTATCGCAACGTCAAGACACCGGCGGAAGATAAACTGCAAATCCCTGTCCTCAAGAACAAGTGGTACTTCGATGAGATCTACGATGTGGTCTTTATCAAACCCGCGCTGTGGTTCTCTGAAGTCTTCGTCTCCAAATGGATGGACAAAGGCTTCATCGATGGCATCCTTCATATCTTTGGACCCGTTACCGGCGGAGTCGGAAGCGCGATTCGCAATTACTTCGATGTTCCGTTCATTAATCGTTTCCTTGGGGATGGGACTGCCGACGCCACCTGGTGGGTCGGTAAGAATCTTCGCCCCATTCAAACGGGACGCATCCAGCAGTATCTCATCCTTTCGCTGATCGTGATCTTCGTGGTCGGCGGACTGCTGTACTTCTTTTTGCTGGCATAGGAGCGCCCGATGGACTTTCTCAACAATCATCTCCTTAGCCTGATCCTTTTCCTGCCAACCATTGCGGCATTGATCATGCTCTTCCTGCCGAGCGGCGAGACGAAACTCCTGCGCTGGTTCGCGTTTGCCACCAGTCTGATTCCCTTCGTGCTCACGCTCGTGCTTTGGAATAACTTCGACCCGAACGCCACTGGCTTTCAGTTCGAGGAAAAATATGTCTGGTACGAAGCCATCAATTCGTCCTTCCACCTCGGCGTGGACGGCATTTCGCTCTCGATGGTTTTGCTCACCACCTTCCTCACACCACTTGCCATTCTCGCTTCGTTCAGTGTGACCGACCGCGTCAAGCCGTACATGATGCTCTTCCTGTTCCTCGAAACAGGCATGCTCGGCGTGTTCATGGCGCTCGACCTGCTCATCTTCTTCGTGTTCTGGGAGATCGGTCTCGTCCCGATGTATTTCCTCATCAACCAGTGGGGGAGCGCGAACCGGGATTACGCTTCGCTCAAGTTCATGATCTACACCATGGGCGGATCGCTCGGTCTGCTGCTGGCTGTGCAAATGCTCGGCGTTCTCTTCGGGACCTATGACCTGCTTGCCCTCTATGAGCGTTGGAATTCGCTGACAGCGGATTCTGTCCTCTTGGGGATGTCGGTTGGCACGGTCAAGACGATTGCGTTCTGGGCGTTCGCTATTGCCTTTGCAGTGAAGGTTCCGCTGTGGCCCTTCCACACCTGGCTACCCGACGCCCACACCGAAGCCCCAACCGCTGGCTCTATGATCCTCGCGGGCGTGCTGCTCAAACTCGGCGCATACGGTTTCATTCGCCTGGTGCTGCCGCTTTATCCGCTCGAAGCGAAGATCTTCGCGGGTGCGCTGGCGTTCCTTGCCGTGGCGGCGATCATCTTCGGCGCGTTTGGCTCGCTCGGTCAGACGGACTTCAAACGCCTTGTCGCGTATTCCTCCGTCAATCACATGGGCTTTGTCGTGCTAGGTATCGCCGCGGCTGGACTCGCCGCCGGTACTGCTGACGCGCACATCGCCATGAGTGGCGCGGTCTTGCAGATGTTCAATCATGGGTTGTCGGCGGCTGGCATGTTCTTCCTTGTGGGTGTCATTTATGAACGCACGCACACCCGCAACTTGGAAGAATTTGGCGGCTTGTTCCCGCTTGTGCCCATTTACGGCGGCATCTTGATCTTCACCAGCATGGCTTCACTCGGCTTGCCCGGACTCAATGGTTTCGTCTCCGAGTTCATGGTGGTGCGAGGCGCGTACCCTGTGCTGACGCCCTATACCGCCCTTGCCATGCTTGGTCTGCTCTTCACGGGCGCTTACATCCTGAAGGGAATTATGAAAGTGCTGCATGGTCCCATGAACGAACATTGGGCGCACGGCGAACACAAACTGACCGAGATCAACACACGCGAAATTTTCGTGATGGTCCCGTTGATGATCCTGATTTTGGTCATCGGCATTTGGCCCGCGTGGATTTTGGATGTAATCAACAAAGCCGTGGTGGCTCTGTTCTAAGAGGTGGATGATGAATTTTCCCATCCTAAGCGTTATCACATTCCTTCCCTTCGTCGCAGGAGTTATCATCTTGATGATGCCCGCGACGCGGAAGAATGAGACCCGTGCTGTGGCACTCGCAGCTGCAACGATCGATCTGCTGCTGTCTGCCTGGGTCTATCTTCAATATTTGCTGGGTGACATGACCGGCTACCAATTCCTGGAGCAATACAATTGGCTGCCGCAATTGGGGATCACCCTGTTCTTCGGCGTGGACGGCATGAGCGCTCCACTCGTCTTGCTGACTGGTATTGTTATGTTCACGGGCGTGCTCATCTCCTGGGGCAATGATGATCCACAAGTCATGTCTGGCATTCAAGATCGTCCGCGTGAGTTCTTCGCCTTCCTGTTCCTGTTGGCAGGCGGTGTGTTCGGCGTGTTCGTGTCGCTTGACCTGTTCATGCTGTTCTTTTTCTATGAAATTGCCGTATTCCCGATGTACCTGCTCATCGCCATTTGGGGCTGGGTCAAGACTCGCGAATACGCCGCAATGAAACTGACCTTGTACCTGTTCATCGGCTCGGTGGTCGCTCTCGTCGGTGCGCTTGCCATGTACTGGGTGCAATACCAGAATACTGGCGTGCTTTCCTTCAACATGCTCGAAATGGAAAAAGCTGGCTTCTCGACTGCCTTCCAGAATATCTGGTTCCTGCCGGTCTTCCTCGGTTTTGCCGTGTTGGGGGGTATCTGGCCTTTCCATAACTGGTCGCCAGATGGTCACGTTGCAGCGCCGACTGCGGTCTCCATGTTCCATGCAGGTGTGCTGATGAAACTCGGCGCGTTCGCTGCGCTGCGTGTGGGCGTGATGCTCCTGCCTGAAGGCGCAAAGGAATGGGCATGGTTGATCATGCTCTTTGCAGGTGTCGCAGTCGTTTATGGTGCATACATCGCTTTCGTCCAAACCGACCTGAAATACATGATCGGTTTCTCGTCAGTATCGCACATGGGTTTGGTGATGCTCGGAATTTCCACGCTCAACGAAACCGGTCTGACCGGAGCGGGCGTACAGATGTTCTCACACGGTGTGATGACGGCTCTCTTCTTTGCCGTGACCGGTATGATCTATGACCGCGCACATACACGTATGATCCCCGAACTGGGCGGCATGGCGAAGATCATGCCATTCGCAGCCATTGGCTTCATCATTGGCGGTCTGGTTTCGATGGGTATGCCCGGCTTCTCCGGCTTCGTCGCTGAATTTCCCATCTTCATGGGCGTGTGGCGTGAACAATGGCTGGTGGCGGTCATTTCAAGTATTTCCATCGTCATCACCGCAGCTTACATCATGATGAATATTCGCAAAGTGTTTTTCTCACCACTCCCTGAAAACCTCGAAGGTCATGTCGGCGATGTGACTGTGCTCGACAAAGTTGCCATCGTGACCCTGTGTTTGTTCATGATCGCCATCGGTTTATTCCCCAGTGTGATGGTCCCGATGGTTTCGACGGGCGTTGAGAATATCATGCGCCTGCTGGGAGGTGCATAATGTTTACCCCGATAACGTTCGCCTCCATCCTTCCCGAAATCCTGATTCTCGCCCTCGGGCTTTTGATCCTCATCTTTGAGCCGTTCTGGAAGGAAGATCAACGTCGCAATGCTGGCTGGTTGACTGCGGGTGGTCTGTTCGTGATTTTGGTTGTCAGCCTGTTATTTGGTCGCCCCGGCGAACCGACATCCACCCTTGGCGGCATGATCCGCTTTGACTGGTTGGGTTTCTTCCTAAAGATGCTCTTCATATTCGCGGGCGCAGCGACGGCTTTGCTTTTGATGGATCATGAGAAGGCTGGCAGGCGTGGCGAAGCTTATTTGCTGCTTCTCGCGTCGCTTCTCGGCATGAACCTGATGGCGGTTGCGTCCGACCTGGTTATGCTCTACCTCGCGATTGAGACTGCGTCCATTCCGCTGTATATCCTTTCTGGCTTTTTGCTCACAGATGAACGCTCCACAGAAGCAGGCTTCAAATATCTATTATTTGGTACGGTCGCTTCGACAGTGATGCTTTATGGCTTCAGCCTGGTGTACGGTTTCTCTGGCACCACAGATCTGTATGCGATTGCCAATGCCTTCACTTCTGGCAATGTTTCTCCGTTGCTTGGTTTTGGCGTTCTGGCTTTACTCATCGTTGGGTTGGGCTTCAAGGTTTCGGTGGTTCCATTCCACTTTTGGGCGCCAGATGTCTATCAGGGTGCTCCCACTCCCGTAGCGGGTTACCTCTCTACGGCGTCGAAAGCGGCGGGTTTTGCTGTCATGCTGCGATTGTTCTTTATTGCCTTCCCAGATTTCTCCGGGACGTGGGCAATGATCCTTGCGGCGCTGGCGGCGATCTCCATGACAGTGGGGAACCTGCTCGCGCTTCCACAGACGAATATCAAGCGGCTGCTGGCGTTTTCTTCGATCTCACATGCAGGCTATGCCATGATCGGCGTAGTGGCGTTCAATACCCTCGGCGCGACGAGCGTGGTTTTCTATCTTGCCGCTTATATTGCGACGAACCTGCTTGCCTTCGGGATTGTCATGGCATTCAGCCGCATCACCGGCTTGGAAGAAATCACGGACTATGCCGGTCTGAGTCGTCGTAATCCCTTGCTGGCGTTGATGATGCTGGCGGCGTTCTTGTCACTGGCGGGGATGCCCCCATTCGGCGGTTTCGTGGCGAAGGTTTTCGTCTTTGCCGCTGGCGTGCAGACGGGGTACATCTGGTTGGTCGTCGTGGGTATCCTTAACTCGATTATTGGCGTGTACTACTATCTAAATGTGTTGAAATACGTCTACCTGTACCGTATGCCGGAGCAGGATGAAGAACAGCACCCCGTGCCGTTGACCCGCCCGTACACGATTGCGCTGGTGGTTTTGGTCCTCGGCGTGATCCTGGTTGGGACGGTGTTCGCCCCATTCTTCGGTTGGTCGGATGCGGGTGCTTTTGTCCTCTTCAATTGACGCAACTATTCCTTGTGATATAATGCTCAACCATGAACCGTCAAGACGAAGGAGATAAGAGAGACCGGAGGCAGTATACGCTTAACCTGGCGCTGGCAACCATTGCCGGACAGGTTGGTTTTGTGACCCTGATTGTCATTGCAATCGCATTAATCGGTGGGTTGGCTTTGGATAATTCCCTGAATACCAAGCCGATGTTCACTATTTTACTGATGATTGCAAGTGTCCCGGTAACGGTTATCCTGATGTTTCGTATCGTACGCGCGGCAACCAGCCGCATAAAACCTTCGGAAAAAACGGAATCCATTATGGAGGATAAGAATCGTGAGTGAAAAACCCATGAAA
>JAHDWC010000142.1:0-224 GCA_023382575.1 Anaerolineales bacterium | reverse complement strand
CGCATGTGTACCTGCCCGGTGAAAAACTGAGCGAGACCCCATTGTTTGGGATTGCTGGTTTATACCCAACCAACACCATGGTTGGGCTCATTCTGGCTGACATCATCGTTATTCTGATCGCCATTGGCGTTTCCCGTGGTGTCAAAAGCGGGAAATCAGTGCTGACGGGCATCAGCGGCGCTGTGGAAGCCTTGCTTGAAATGCTGCACGGAATTACAGAGGGT
>JAHDWC010000141.1 GCA_023382575.1 Anaerolineales bacterium | reverse complement strand
CTCCATTCCTCGTTAGCTTAACTGATGTGACCATTCCCACCACCGCACCAGAAGTACAGGCATTGGCGGGAGACACACGCAGCATCCTCGTCATCGGCGCGTTCCTATTGTTGACCTTCCTTCTCGCCATCGGCGCTGGGTTGATCTGGAATCCGGAGAAATGGCTGAAGACTGCGCTGGTGTTCTGGGTGCCGTTCACCATTTTATACACAACGGTCTTTACCAACAGCAATGGCTTCTTCACTGGCGCAATTGGTTCGCTCGGGTATTGGATCGTCCAACATGATGTGGAGCGTGGCAGTCAGCCTTGGTATTACTATCTGCTGATCCAGATTCCCGTCTACGAATTTTTGCCAGCACTTGGCTTCCTGCTGGCGCTCTTCCTTGGTCTGCGGAAAAAACCTGCGCCGACGGTGGAAGCGGAAGTTCCACAAACGGAAGAAGTCCTTGTTAAATCCGAATATGAAAATATCCTTGTTAAGTCTGAAGATAGTGAAAACGAAGAAAAAGAATTACCAACCCTATCCGAAGAGACCAACCAAGGTGACCAGAATTTTGTCAACACGTTCAGCTTGTTGGTATGGTGGAGTCTCACCAGTTTCTTTGCGTTCTCCTTTGCCGGTGAGCGCATGCCTTGGTTGACGGTTCACATCACCCTGCCGCTGATCCTCATCACAGGTTGGGCGCTGGGACGTTTAATCGATACGATGAACTGGGAAAATCTAAAAGGTCAGAGCGTGGCGTTGACACTGACTGCGCTGGTGGTCTTCATTGCCAGCACCAGCCGGGCGATCCTTATCGCCAGCGGACCCGTCCGTCCATTTGAAGGTCAGAGCTTGGAACAACTCCAGGCGACAAACGCCTTCCTGTTGCCGGTCATCGTTTCCGTCTTAAGTGCGGTGGCGTCGGTCTATCTCCTGCGTACATGGACGATGCGCGAGTTTAGGCGTGTCTTTGTGCTGACCTTCTTTGCTTTTCTGGCCGTGCTGACTGTCCGCGCATCTTTCCGCGCGACATACATCACCTATGACCAAGCCACCGAATTCCTTGTGTATGCTCATGGTGCGACAGGCATCAAGGAAGTCATTGCGCATGCCGAGGAAATTTCCAAGCGCACCACAGGCGGCATGGGAGTTGCTATCGCTTACGACGCTTCCGCGCCGGATACAGGCGTTTCGTGGCCGATGGTCTGGTATTTGCGCGATTTCACCAACCAGCGTTCCTTCGACCAACCCACCCGCTCGCTACGCGATTCGGTCGTCATCATTGTGGATGAAAAGAACTTCGACAAGATCGAGCCTGCCATCGGTCCTGGTTATTACCGCATGGATTACATCCGCATGTGGTGGCCGATGCAGGATTACTTCAGTCTGTCCTATGACCGCGACCCCAGCATCCCCTTCCCCGAAGGATATTCCTGCAAAGGTTGGTTGGGTTTCTTGAAATGGTTCAAGTCTAAAGATTACTCGCGCTTCTGTGACGGATTTACCAATCCGCAAGTACGCGCAGGTATTATGCAAATCTGGCTCAACCGTGATTACACCCAATATGCGCAAGCCAATGCCCGCACTGATCTGGATCTGGCAAATTGGCAGCCTGCTGACAAAATGCGACTCTATGTTCGACAGGATGTCGCTTCACAGATCTGGAACTATGGCGTCGCACCGACAACGAGCGAAGTTATCGAAGACCCAACCGAAGGCAAATACATCCTGCTTACAGCAGACAAGGTCTTTGACGCCGCTCAAGCGAATCAGGTGCTTCTCAATGCGCCTCGCTCCATCGCCTTTGCAGAGGATGGAACCATCTACATCGCTGATTCGCGCAATCATCGCATCCTGCATCTGGACATGGAAGGGAACATCCTCCATGAGTGGGGCACCTTCGCGGACGGCGTCAGCAGTCCTGTTGGCGATGGGACGTTCAATGAGCCGTGGGGCATCGCCGTTGGCCCGGATGGCTCTGTCTATGTGACCGATACCTGGAATCACCGCATAGAGAAATTCTCCGCGACAGGCAGATTCATCAAGACCTGGGGCACCTTCGGTCAGGGTGAAGCGCCAGATGCCTTCTATGGTCCGCGTGGATTGGCGGTCGACGCTCAGGGACGAGTCTACGTGACCGATACCGGGAACAAGCGCATCGTCGTGTTTGACGCGGACGGGAACTTCATCACCCAATTTGGTTCGGCAGGCTTCGACCCCGGTCAATTCGATGAACCGGTCGGCGTCACTATCGATAAAAATGGCACCGTCTATGTGACGGATACATGGAATCAGCGCATTCAAACCTTTACGCCGGTTGAATCTGAAGACAGTCTGGTCTTCCTGCCCGAAAAGCAGTGGGACGTGTTTGGCTGGTTCAGTCAGTCGTTGGATAACAAGCCGTTCATCGCCGTGAACGATGACTTGCATATCTTCGTCACCGACCCGGAAGGCTACCGCGTGATCGAGTTCAACCCCAATGGTGAGGTGGTGCGCGTCTGGGGTGACTATGGAGATGGTGATTCCAACTTTGGCATCGCCTCTGGCATCGCTATCGATCCGGAAGGGCACGTTTGGGTCACAGACGGCGCGTTCAACCGCGTGATGCGATTTACCCTCCCGTAATCACTCAATCAGCAAAGACAGGGCGTGATGAACGCCCTGTCTTTTTGTAACCGCTGCGTATTTCGATAGTGGTATAATGCCGATGCTTTGAAGCAAAAACCCACATCCCCCGAGGGAGAATAATGAAACTCCACGAATATCAGTCCAAAAACATTTTCTCGAAGTACGGCATCCCGATTCCGAAGGGACGCGTTGCGACCACCGCACAGGAAGCAAAACAAATTGCAGAAGAGCTTGGTGGTCGCGTTGTTGTTAAGTCGCAGGTGTTGGTCGGCGGACGCGGCAAGGCGGGCGGTGTAAAACTAGCCAAAGACGCAGCCGAAGCCGAACAGCTTGCCACCCAGATCCTTGGCATGGAGATCAAAGGCCTCCCCGTCCGCAAGGTGTTGGTGGATGAAGCCTCCGCAATCGACCAGGAAATCTACTTCGCCATCACGGATGATCGCGCCGCAAAAAAACCGGTGCTGATCGCCTCTGCCGCTGGCGGCGTGGACATCGAAGAAGTCGCTGCGAAGACACCGGAGAAAATCGTCAAGGTTAACATCGACCCGCTGCTCGGTCTGCGCGAATATCAGGCGCGCGATGTAGCCGTCGCCATTGACCTGCCGCGCGATTACTGGCGCGACTTCACTAAAATCGCCATGGGACTGTGGCAGGTATACCAGAACACCGACGCTTCATTGGCTGAAATCAACCCGCTGGTCATCACCAAGGACAAGAAGATGATCGCGCTGGACGGCAAAATGATGATCGACGATAACGCGCTCTTCCGTCAACCCGACCTGGCCGAGATGCGTGATACCGACGAAGATGCGCCCGCCGAAACTGAAGCGCGCAAGTACGGTCTTTCGTTCATCAAATTGGACGGCAATATCGGCTGTATGGTCAATGGCGCCGGACTCGCCATGACCAGCATGGACGTGATCAAACTCTTCGGCGGAGAACCCGCCAACTTCCTCGATGTGGGAGGCGGTGCCGGCGCGGAGAAAGTTGCTGCCGCCATGCGCATCATCCTGACCGATCCGAACGTCAAAGCCGTTCTGTTCAACATCTTCGGCGGCATCACCCGCTGTGACGAAGTTGCACGCGGCATTCTGACTGCGATGGACGAAGTCAAGCCGAAGGTGCCAATGGTCGTCCGCCTCGTTGGGACGAACGCAGAAGAAGGTCGTCGTTTGCTTGAAAACGCGAACATGATCACCGCCGAAACTCTCGCCGACGCTGCCAAGAAAGCCGTCGCTGCAGCAAAGGGATAATACAAATGAGCATTTTAGTAGATAAAAATACCCGCCTTTTGGTACAGGGCATCACCGGTAACGAAGGCTTATTCCACACCACGCAGATGGTCGCCTATGGCACCAATGTTGTCGGCGGCGTGACTCCCGGCAAGGGCGGCGAATGGGTTTTGGATGGCAAGATCCCTGTCTTTGACTCGGTCAAATCCGCGAAGGATGCCACCGACGCCAACGCCACCATCATCTTCGTCCCCGCTCGCTTCGCACCGGATGCGATGTTCGAGGCTGCCGATGCGGGCATTCCGCTCATCATCTGCATCACGGAAGGCGTCGTCATCCACGATATGATGCGCGTCCGCAATTATCTCGATCAGAAGAAAGTTCGTCTTATCGGTCCGAACTGCCCCGGTCTATTGACTCCCGGTGAGGCCAAGGTTGGCATCATCCCCGGCAACATTGCCATCCCCGGCAACGTGGGTGTGGTCTCCCGCTCTGGCACGCTGACTTATGAAGTGCTCTATGCGATGAAAAACCTCGGGATGGGTGCATCCACTTGCGTCGGCATTGGAGGCGATCCCGTCAATGGCACGAACTTCACCGATGTGTTGGAGATGTTCGAGCACGATCCCAAGACCGAAAAGGTCATTATGATCGGTGAGATCGGCGGCAACGAAGAAGAAAAAGCCGCGGAATTCATCGCCACCAAGATGACCAAACCCGTCGCATCTTTCATCGCCGGGCAGACGGCTCCTCCCGGAAAACGCATGGGACACGCCGGCGCGATCATCGAAGGCGGCGCTGGCACAGCAGCCGACAAGGTCAAGGCGCTGGAAGCTGCTGGCGTAAAAGTTGCCAAGCACCCGGAAGAAATTCCAACCCTGCTACAGTAACGTCCATAGAGGCGCTCCTACAGCAATCAAAAGCTCTCATAATCACATAGAGCCGCCCTTCCGGGCGGCTCTACGGTTATAATCCAAAAATCAATTACTTCTTGCGCGCGTCGATGTACGAGACAGCTTCACCGACAGTGGTGATCTTCTGAGCATCTTCGTCAGAGATCTCCGCGCCGAACTTATCTTCGAATGCCATGATCAATTCGACCAGGTCAAGTGAGTCCGCTTCCAGGTCTTCGCGGAATTTTGCTTCCATCGTGATCTTCGCCTCATCTGCGCCGAGCAGGTCTTTGATGATGCTCTTAACTTCATTGTATGTGTCTGACATAACATCCTCCGATTGATATATGTAATTTCAATTGTAACCGTCTGACTTGCACTGTCAAGCCGATATTATCAAACACAGGAACACCCCCTCATGACAAAAGTTGCGCCCATCGACCAGCGAAAAGCTGACCACATTAAAATCAACTTAGAGCAGGATGTTCGCTCCGCGTTGACGACCGGACTCGAAAAATATCACTTCATCCACGAAGCCCTGCCCGAGCTGGACTTGAATCGCATCGACACAACCCTCAGCCTGTTCGGCAAGACCTTGAATTCCCCTACCCTTGTTAGCTCGATGACCGGCGGGACAGACGAAGCCGAGACCATCAATCTGCGTCTCGCCGAAGCCGCGCAGGAATGCGGCGTAGCCATGGGAGTTGGCTCGCAGCGTGCCGCCATCGAACATCCCGAACAAGCCAGGACCTTTCAAGTCCGCCGTGCCGCGCCTGACATTCTACTTTTTGCCAACCTCGGAGCTGTACAATTCAACTACGGTTATGGCGTGGATGAATGCCGCAAAGCTGTGGACATGATCCAAGCCGATGCGCTGTATCTGCATCTTAATCCTTTACAGGAAGCCGTACAAGACGCAGGCGACACGAACTGGGTTGGGATCGCCAAGAAGATCGAAGAAGTCTGCAAGAAGCTCGAAGTGCCCATAATTGCAAAAGAGGTCGGTTGGGGCATCTCAGAGAAAACCGCCAAACTCCTCGCGAATTGCGGTGTGCAAGCCATCGACGTGGCAGGCGCGGGCGGCACAAGCTGGTCACAGGTTGAGATGCACCGTGCACCAGACGAATTTACTCGTCAGCTTGCAGCGACATTTGTCGGCTGGGGCATTCCAACATCCGATTCGATTTTGAACGTTAAGAAAGCTGTTCCTGAGATGACGATCTTCGCCAGCGGCGGTCTCAAAGATGGACTCGATATCGCCAAGTGCATCGCCCTCGGAGCAACTCTGGGTGGCATGGCAGGAAACTTCCTCAAAGCTGCGGCTGTTTCGACCGAGAAAGCCGTTGAGATGATGAGACTGACGAAGCGGCAGATTGACGTCACAATGTTTGCGGCGGGAATTGGAACACTGGAAGAGTTACGAAATACAAAACTGGTTCAGCCATCATGAGTATTTTCAAAAAATTTCTTGAATCGTTTGGTTTATCGAAAGGCTTTGATGAATCTCCGCAAGGTGTCTTTCGTGCGGCGCAACAGGTTGGGGCGAAAGCTGCGCAGCGGAAGCAGGAGACGCTTACGGGTCCGAATGAAGCGTTGCGCGTCACAGATGGAATCCGTTGGCAATTGGAATCCATCGGCATCGGTGGTGGACCAGGTACGCGTTGGTCGTCCCCTGATTTCAAGATGCGTGATGGCTTTCTATACCTTGCGCAGAAAGTGGCTGGACAATCTGACTTGGGCATTCTGACCCCGCTCAGCGATGTGCTATTCAAACAATCCATTGCGTCATATGGGTTTGACCTGTTCGATACGCCGAATATCGCTTCAGCTCAAGAGTACAAATTGACCCCATCTCTGGAAACTCATTTCACGGCATTTACCAGTAACCCGAGAGAGGCGCGGCAGGTTTTGAATCCGTGGGTGCAAAATCCGCTGGAGGCGTGGGGCGCGAAGTATCCGCTGCGACAATTTCAATCGGGGACTCGCTTCTCGCAGATCGTCATCTTGTTCAATCCTAATGGTGTGCATATTGCCACGTTGGGCGTGCTTCAGCCCGATCAAGTGGAAGAGCTTACCCACCTTGGCATGGAATTGATCAAAGCGCACGGTATATAATTGACCGTCCATGCAAAGATATTCAAAATTTTTGCTTCTCGTACTTCTCGTAGTTTCCATTTCCTTTGCGGCGTGGATTCTTCTGCGTGGAGGGATAAATCCGCAAGCATCGGCTACGCCGACAATTTCAATGTATGCAGACTTCAACGTCACGATTCCATCGAAAGCGATGCTGAAAAATTATTTGACGGTTTCCGCCGAAGCCACTCCCGGGGTCAATTGCACGCTGACTTTCATCCCTGCTTCTGGAGAGACGCAGGTCATGGAAACCGTCTCAAGTTCAGAGGGAGAATGTGTCTGGAGATGGAAGCTGGAAGAATCATTTGGTAGAGGAGCCGCCCGGCTGATCTTTACTATCAATGGTTTAAGCGATACACATTACATCGAAATCCTCAACAGCTTTTAGAGCGGCTGTCTACTCAGCAAGAAAAACCTAGCCGAATGACCGGGGAAAGTTATATGGCTTATGTTAGAATATATGTGCTATTTTACATAAACAGGCTGTTCAAAGCATACAGGGTTGATCCATGAGTCTCATTCACATCCAAAATCTTAATAAACACTTCAAAGTCCTCAATCGCCGCGAAGGCATTGGCGGCGCCTTCCGCGATCTGTTCTCGGGGAGTTATCGCACTGTCAAGGCAGTGGATGACATCTCGTTTGACATTGAGGCGGGTGAAATCGTCGGCTATATTGGTCCGAACGGAGCCGGAAAATCCACCACCATCAAAATGATGACCGGTATCCTCAAACCATCGGGCGGAGTATTGCAGGTCAATGGTTTGATGCCATATAACAACCGCATCAAACAAGCTCAGATCATGGGGGTGGTCTTCGGTCAGCGGACTCAACTCTGGTGGGACTTGCCCGTGATCGAGTCGTTCAAGATTCTGCGCGAGATCTATAAAGTGGATCAGAAAACCTTCGACGAACACATGGGCATGTTCAATGAGTTGGTCGGGCTCAAGGCGCTTTACTCGCAACAAGTGCGGACGCTCTCGCTCGGTCAGCGCATGTTGTGCGACATTGCCGCCTCATTCCTGCACAACCCGCAGGTCGTCTTCCTCGATGAGCCAACCATCGGGTTGGATATTTCAGTCAAGGCAAAGATCCGCTCGCTGATCAAGACGCTCAACGCCCAGCGGAACACCACGATCATTTTGACCACTCACGATCTCGGTGATGTTGAAGCGTTGTGTCATCGCATCATTATCATCGACAAGGGCAAGATCCTGTACGACGGAGATATCAAACGCGTGACAGCATTGTTTGGCGCATACCGCACTTTGAAACTACAGATCGACGATTACAACGACGCCACCATCATCGCGCTACAAGATAAGCTGACCGACCGCTTCGGCACGGACAACGGAAGCACCATCGCTCAAACCGAAGAATTCTGGACCGATGTCACCTTCGACCAGGCGCGCACGCCTCTTTCTGACGTGCTTGCAGTGGTGATGTCCAATTTCAAAGTCAGCGATGTACGTGTTGTCGAAATCTCGATGGAAAATGTAGTTCAGCAAGTCTACGATGGAGCGCTGCGATGAAATCTTATCTCGCCATCCTACGTGGATCGTACATGATCGGGCTGGTCTACCGTTACGGCTTTCTTTTCAATATTGCCGGAAATGTCCTCTACATGTCTGTGACATATTTTCTGTGGCGCAGTATTTATCAAGGCAGAGAAACACTAAACGGGCTGACCTTCGACCAGACCTATATTTATGTGGCCTTGGGAAGCGCCATTTTCATCTTGCTAAAAACCTACGTGGACTGGCAATTGGCATTCGACATCCGAGAAGGCATGATCGCAACTTATCTCATCAAGCCGATTGACCTGCAACTATACAATCTTTTCAACAGCTTTGGGTATGCCTTGATGAGTCTCAGTGCCATTACCGTCCCAACCTTCCTTCTATTGGTCTTTGCCTTCAAGATTCAAATCCCATTGGGCATTGGGCTGGTACTCTTCCCGATTAGTTTATTGCTGGCCTACCTGCTTAGTTTCTGCTTCGATTATTTTGTAGGGCTACTTTGTTTCTACACCGAGTCCATTTGGGGACTCAGCATCACCAAAGACATCATCGTGACTGTATTATCCGGTGCGCTTATCCCGCTGCAATTCTTCCCCGATGCGATTCAAAAGGTCTTGATGTGGCTGCCATTCCAAGCCATCTATTACACGCCGCTCACCATGATCGCCCAACCCAATCTGAGTTGGGAAACCTTCCTGTCCATGCTGGGTGTACAGCTGTTTTGGGTGGTTGCCTTGTTCGGGTTGACGCGCCTGTTCTACGATCAGGCGGTCAAAGTCTTGCGCATCAGCGGAGGTTAATCATGCACTCGTTATTGGACTATCTCCGACTCTACTTCATCATTGAGGCACAATACATCAAGGCACGCATGCAATACCGTGCAGACTTTATCATCAGCTCGATTGGCATGTTCTTTTCAAGCCTGGCTACCCTGGGTGTGTTTTGGATCATCTTCGATTCCATCCCCGATCTTGCCGGTTGGACCTTTATGCAGTTGGTCTTCATCTACGGTTTTTACATGATCGCCATCTCACCAATGCAAATCCTATTCGACCACATCTGGCAGATCCGCTTCCACGTGCAGCAAGGCACTTTCCTAAAATATTACTTCCGTCCGCTCAACATGATGTTCTATTACATGTCGGAGATGTTCGACATCAAAGGATTGACTCAACTCGCGGCCGGTGTCGTCATCTTGATCTATGCCTCGCTTCAACTCGGACTGGAGTGGACTCTGGCGCGGATAGCGCTCCTCCTACTGACGTTGTTCAGTGCCTCTCTGGTGCAGATCTCCATCACCGTCATGGCAGGATGCGCCGCATTCTGGGTGCTGGATGCGTATCCCGTTTTAGGCTTGGCATGGAAATTGCGCGAGTTCGCCCCTTATCCCATGAACATCTTTGATGGCGCGTTCCGCTTTGCATTCACATACATCATCCCGCTCGGTTTTGTGGCGTTCTATCCTTCACAACTTTTCTTGCAACCGCAAGATGTCTCCCCCTTGATGTATTTCTCGCCGTTGGTCGGCATTGGACTCTTCGCGTTGACCTATTGGGTCTGGACGTTGGGCGTCAATAGTTACACGGGCACTGGCTCGTAAAATTAAGAGAAAGTTTCCATATAGACCAATATCGAAAAGATGATTGCGGTCAACAGCCCGATGATGGAAAGCACAATTCCCACCGTTGCCATGCGTTTGCTTTCCGAACGCCGCCCTAAAAACCCAAAGACAATACCGGCAATCCCGAAGATCGTCCCTGCGGCAGGGACCAGCCCCACACATAGACTTATCACACCACACGCCGCAGACAGAAGCGCATAAAACTTGTTCATCCGCTCTTCAGGGTCAAGAGAAGCAGGATCAGTTTGCATGAGTTTCTCCTTATCAAAAACCCTAAAGGTCTTGGAGACCTTTAGGGTTTTCCTTTTACTCTTCTTCGCCAGAGAGCAATTTGATTCGCTCCCACGGCTTCAAACTTTCATCTTCCGCAAGCAGACTCTTCAGCTCGTACAGTTCATCGCGCAGCGCCGCCGCTTTCTCGAACTCCAGATTCTTTGCGGCTTCCTTCATCTGCTTTTCCATCTCATGTACGATCTGGCGCAGTTCATTCCGCGGCATGTCGCCCTTACCCTTCACCTTATATTCGCCTCGCATTTCACTGACAGCCTTGGCAGACATTTCCTCGGTCAGATCATGGATCGCCTTGGTGATGCTGAACGGAATGATGCCATTCTCTTCGTTGTACTTCACCTGCTTGGCGCGGCGACGATTCGTCTCGTCAATGGCACGCTTCATTGAGTCGGTCATCCTATCCGCATACATGATGACGCGTCCGTTCACGTTACGAGCCGCGCGCCCGATGGTCTGGATCAGCGCCGTGTCTGAACGCAGGAAGCCTTCCTTATCTGCATCCAAAATCGCCACCAGCGATACTTCGGGCAAGTCCAAGCCTTCGCGCAGGAGGTTGATCCCCACCAGCACGTCAAAGTTACCGAGGCGCAAATCACGCAGGATTCCGACGCGCTCCAACGTCTCCACTTCCGAGTGTAGATATTGAACTTTAATCCCCAACTCCGACATGTACTTCGTCAAATCTTCCGCCATGCGCTTGGTGAGAGTGGTGACGAGGATACGCTCGCCTCTTTCTACCCGCTGCTTGATCTCACCCACCAAGTCATCGACCTGCCCCTTGACCGGGCGCACGACGACCTCGGGGTCGATCAACCCTGTCGGGCGAATGATCTGCTCGACGACCTGCTGGGCATTTTTCATCTCATAATCCG
>JAHDWC010000140.1:7792-11218 GCA_023382575.1 Anaerolineales bacterium | reverse complement strand
TGCCCTGACCATTGGTCAGAAATGGGAGAAGAGCAGTAGAAAACAAATCTCGGAGTTTGCATCTGCCCTGACCATCGGTCAGAAATGGGAGAAGGAAGGTCAGAACCGGCAGAGGAAGGAAGGGAATTCGAGATGTCGCCCAAGTCGAAGGGCAAGACAAGCTGGAAGTATGTCCGCGCGGCGAGGGAGTTAAGACAGCGTGAGACGCAGGCGGAAAAACGGCTCTGGAATGCCTTGCGCGGAAAGCGTCTGAATGGATTAAAATTCCGTCGCCAACATCCATACGAGCATTATGTTTTGGATTTCTTCTGTGTGGAACAGGATTTGGTGATTGAGTTGGACGGAAGCGTCCACGACTCACCCGAACAGGCCGCCTACGATGAAGAACGCGCCGCCTTTCTGCGTGAACGCGGCTTGCGGATGCTCCGCTTTCGGAACGAGGAAGTGGAGCAAGCCCTGACCGGTGTTTTACAAAAAATTATTGATACTCTCTCCCGCTCCGGCTCCCTCCCCTGAACGACACCGTTCAGGGGAGGGTTGGGGAGGGGCAAAGGACTACATGCTAAACGCCAATTTTCAAAACTCCGGCTTGCGCCAAAAAGTTGACCAGTTGATGAACATCCTTTGGGCGGGCGGAGTCAACAACCCGATGGATTCCATCGAGCAGTTGTCTTATTTGCTGTTTCTGCGGCTCATGTCGGAACGCGACGATGAATTCGCTTCCCTGAGCAAAAAGTACCAAAGCATGTTCGCGGGCGAATGGGCAAAATATAAATGGGGCAACTTCGTGACGCTGACCGGTGACGCGCTGTTCGATGCCGCCCGTGAGGCGATTGAAAAACTGCACGAACTGCCGGGCATGTCGAAGACTGGCAAATTGTTGTTCGAACGTGCCACGCTGAAAATCTACGACCGCCCCACCCTGCGGGCTGCCATCCAGGTCATTAATGAAATGGACGTCAGCGAACATGAAGGCGTGGATCTGAAGGGCGATATGTATGAATATCTGCTCAATCAGATTGCCACCTCCGGCACGAACGGACAGTTCCGCACGCCGCGCCATATCATCGACCTGATCGTAGCGTTGATCGACCCGCAACCCAATGAGACCATCGTCGACCCCGCCTGTGGGACGGCCGGTTTCCTCATTTCAGCCTTTACCTACATCCTGCGCCAGCACACCAGCAAGGCAGAGATTCAGCGCGGCAGGCTGACGGGGGACAAACTCTCGCCAGCGCAGTGGACCTTCCTTGAAGAGAAAGCCTTCAGCGGCTTTGACAACGACGCCAACATGGTGAAGATCGCCATTTTGAACCTGTACCTGCACAAAATGGAAAAAGCGAATGTGAACTTCCTCAACCCGCTGACGGCCGGCATCGGCTCGCCTTATCCCGGTCAAACCTTCGATATCGTCCTTGCCAACCCGCCGTTTGCGGGCAGAATACAGGCGGAGAGCATTCTGGCGGATATTAACCTCGATACCCGCGCGACTGAACTGCTCTTCGTCAAATGGTTTATGGATCATCTTTCCAGCAAGGGGCGCGCGGGGGTGATCGTTCCGAACGGAGTCTTGTTCGGCGGCACGAAAGCAGGCTTGAAAGTGCGCGAATTGCTGTTGAAGGAGTACGGCTTGCAGGCGGTGATCTCACTGCCCTCGGGTGTGTTTAAGCCGTACTCTGGCGTGGGCACGGCTGTGCTGCTCTTCGACCGGAGCAAGACCGGGCGCAAACAGGATGAGTTCATCTGGTTTTACGACATCACTGCCGACGGTTTCTCGCTCGACGATAAGCGCACACCAGTGGAAGCCAATGATATTCCCTATGTGTTGGCGAAATGGGAAAAGCGCGAGGAAGGACCCAACAGTTACCGTGTGGCGCTTGAGAAAATTCTAGCGAGCGATGATCTTTCGCTTGCGACGGGACGTTATAAGCCTGTAACGGTACAGGAGATTCAACACGATAATCCGCAGGAGATACTGAGAGAAGTGCTGGAACTAGAGTACAAAATTGCAGAAAAAACAAATCAATTGCTAAAATCCATAAAATGAATAAACTTTGGACCTATGTAAGACTAGATGAGCTTTGTGAGATTCGGATCGGCAGAACGCCCCGCCGTGATAACCCAGCGTATTGGGGCGGAACAGCAGTATGGGTAACGATTAGTGAACTGAATGGTGACGTAATTTCTCAGTCAAAAGAGCACATCTCAGAAATAGCAGTGAAAGAGGTAATGCCTGAACCAGTTCCAGCAGGGACCCTCTTATTCAGTTTCAAGTTATCGATTGGAAAAATGGGGATTGCTGGTTGTCCTTTATATACGAATGAGGCAATTGCTGCCTTGATAATTAAGGACAGTCAACGAGTTAATAATAGTTTTCTCAAATATGCATTGTATTCTGTAAGTCATGAAAGCGCGGCCAACACTGCTGTGCTTGGAAAAGTACTAAACAAAGAAAAAGTATCTGCCATTCAAATTCCTCTTCCACCCCTTGCCGAACAAGAGCGAATTGTCAAATTGCTGGATGAAGCCGAGGCATTGCGGAAAGCACGCCTGCAAGCCAGCACCCGCATGGCGGATTTTGTCCCGGCCTTGTTTGAAGAGATGTTTGGAAACCCTGAAACAAATCCAAAGAAATGGGATATTGTTCCTGTTAATTCCTTTGTCAAAGAATTTCAAGCAGGAAAAAGCATTTTGACAGATGGGAATATGTCTGAAGATACCAAGTATTGGGTGCTTAAAGTAAGTGCTGTTACATGGGGCGAATATAATCCTTTGGAAAGTAAGCCTGTTCCTAAAGATTACGAACCGTTAAAAAGTCATTTTGTTAGGGAAGGCGATTTATTATTCAGTCGTGCAAATACGACACAGTTGGTTGGGGCAACCGTTTTTGTTTTTGAAACACCGAAAAACCGTCTGCTTTCTGATAAATTGTGGCGGTTTGTTTGGAAAGAGTCTGCAAAAGTCGAGCCGCTTTATGTATGGGGACTCTTTCAAAATAAAGCTATTAGGCGCGAACTTGGGCTGAGGGCAACTGGAACGGGTGGTTCCATGAAAAATATTTCACAGCCTAAAGTACTTTCCTTGAATGTGCCTTTTCCGCCTATCATGCTACAAAAAGAATTTTCTGAACGAGTTAAAGAAGTCCGCGCCATTCAGGCTGTACAAACCCAATCCGAGGAACGGATCGAAGCCTTGTACCAAAGCATGTTGTCGCGCGCCTTTGCGGGTCAATTGTAGAGCAGAGACCTTCGCAAACCAAGTGACAGACCCCTTGAAGGTGATTGTCACTTTTTAAAAAGCCAAAGACCTGACAGGTTTTGAAAACCTGTCAGGTCTGAAAGCAAAAGAACGAACGGCATCCGGTATACTGGCGGGATGACAACTCACAAACCGGCACTCGATCCGCTCATTTCCGCACCAGACAGC
>JAHDWC010000140.1:0-7782 GCA_023382575.1 Anaerolineales bacterium | reverse complement strand
TTTAATCGGGGCGATCCTCTCGATCTCGGGGCTGGCGGTACTGGTCACCTTGGCGGCGCAGGCAGGCAAACCCGCGCACGTGGTAGGCTTTGCCATTTACGGCGTCAGCTTGTTCCTTTCCTTCCTGTTCAGCTGCCTGCTGCATTTCTTCCTGCTCTTCCATAAATACCTGCGAGTCTTCGGCATCCTCGATCACAACGCCATTTACATCCTGATCGCCGGAACCTACACACCCTTCTGTCTGACGATCTTCAGCGGTGCAACCGGCTGGCTCCTGTTCGGAATCGTCTGGAGTCTGGCAGTCTTTTTCATCACGCTCAAATCGATCTTCTTCGCGCGCATTCCGGTCTGGATGTCGAACCTTAGCTTTTTGCTGATGGGCTGGCTGATCGTCTTCTTGATCGGTCCGATCTACGAGCGCCTCGGTCTGGACGCGATCCTGCTGCTGCTGACGGGCGGTTCCTTCTACACCGTGGGCGCGTTGATCTTTGCCTTCGGCAAACCCAACCCGTTCCCGCCGCATTTCGGCAATCACGAGATCTGGCACGTGTGTGTCCTGGCGGGCAACGCCATCTTCTTTTTGGTCATGCTGTGGTACGTCCTGCCCTATCCGGCGGGTTGATGAGCGTCCGCTGCGCTTTGCTTTTGACGTTTGAACGCTGTACAATGAAACTGTCAAACGAAAGCGGAGGGCCAGATGAAAGACTTATTAGACCGCATCTTAAGCAGTCCCATGATCCTGCTGCTGCTTTTGGGCATTGTCTGTTTGGCAATGGGCGCCGGCGGGGGCTTCGAACTCGGCAGCTTCTCTTTGAAATTCGAGACCAGCCCAGGCAAGCTCCTGCTCGAAGTCAGCGGAGTGGTGCTGATCCTGGCGGGATTGTTCGCTCTGTGGGTCAATCTCACCAAAGACCAGTCGTTCGGTTACGCCTACGGCTGGGGCATCCGCCCGAACGTTATTCATTGCAGCGGCAGCCTCAAAGACTCGTATCTGATGAGCCTGAAAAACATCCACGGCATGCCCGCCGAACGGGTCTGGAAGTATGAGCTTTCGGAGATCGTCATCAAGCAATATCCCAAGAACGTGCGTCTCGATTTCGAGGTGCAGGTGACGTATCACACCAAGTCCGAAGGCACCGACACGTTCCACTGTACCGGCTTCGGTCCCTTCGATGGGAAAGTAGCCTACATCAAATACGGTTTCTATAACGACGAAAAGAAACTGAGCAACCCGCAATGGTCGGGCGTGTTGGTCTTACGCATTCCCAGAAGCGGCAACCTGCACGGCATCTGGCTGTCTGCCAGCGCCAACAAGGACAATACCTTTCCGCTCGGGACGCTTAATTTACGAAAACTCCCGGCGAACAATCGTTAAAGCCACAGGGCGCGGAGAAAAATCCGCGCTGCGGGTCTGGGATGTGGCGGTCACACCTCCGTCAGCGGCGCTGTGACCGGTCCGCGCCTGATTGGGTTATATGGCTGGCTCCAAGGTTTCTTCGATCACACGGAAGACCATGTCGTGTTCGTGGACGGGTTGGATGACGCGCACAGCGACATTGTCACCGGGCTTTACCCACACAATGCTGTGGTGGTCTACTTCCATCGAAGAGATGCGCTGGGTAAAGTCGGTCGCATGCCCGCAAATGTGAATGCGATCCCCCAATTTCAGGCTGTCTGTGAGCGACAGCACCGCCACGCCGATGTGATTGTAATAATGCGTGACCTTTCCAATTTCGACTTCCATCGTCTTGCTCCTGCCCGGCTGGCTCAGTCTCTCCGGGCATTTCTACTGTAGCACGCCAGCGTTGAAAATTCCAGCCCCTGCCCCCCTCCTATCCTCCCCCCTGCAGGGTTGATATACTTATGCCCAGCATGAAGAGACTCCTGCACGGCCAACTCGTCCGCGGACATCAGGTCGCATCGCGCCCGTCTGCGGCCTATCCCTACAGCACGCTCGAAAAACAAAAACCCTACTTCAAAGAACGCGGACTCGACCTTGACGGGTATTTCATCGGCACGTTGAACATCTCGATCCACCCGTTGACCTTCGAAATGTCTGCGCCGGAGTTGACCTTTCCACTGCTGGAATGGACCGACTTGCACCCACCCGAAACCTTTTCCTTTTCACGCTGTACGGTTTTCTTCCGCGGCCAAGCGTACGCGGGCTGGGTGTATTATCCGCACCCCGAAACAAAACGCAATCACTTTCAAGACGCTTCGTTGATCGAAGTCATCGCCGCGCCCATCCCTGAGATCGTCTATGGCGACGAAGTGGACCTGGAGATCAACGCAGACGAGATCAGCGTCAAGTAAGCCAATGTCATTGCCTGCACAGTGAGGCAATCTTCACTTTCCTATGAGGCCGCTTCGGACAAACCTTGTCCTCGCAGCGACATGCAATCAGAGAATCCACAACACCACAGTGGGGCAAGCGACTTATCACCCAAAAGTTCTATTTCAAGACAAATAAACTCATAATTTGAAGCAGGTCGTGTACAATGGTGACTAAAAGGGTCTCGCATGCGTATCGCTTTCATCTCAGACATTCACGGTAACTTCACAGCATTGGAAGCTGTCCTGTCAGATATTAAGGGACAAAGTGTCGATCAGGTCATTTGTTTGGGAGATACGGCTACGCTCGGTCCGCAACCGCGCGAGGTGCTGGACGCCCTACGGCATTGGAAGACGGTCAACATACAGGGCAATCACGACGCCGCCATCCTCGACCCCGAAAGGGCAGCCGAATACGAGATCACCGATTACCTCGTCCCCGATCTGTATTGGGGGCGTGAACATCTCACCGCCGACGATTTCGAATTCATCCGTTCGTTTCAGTCCACGTATGAATTGGATTTTGGAAACAATATACAGCTTCTGGCGTTCCACGGTTCGCCGCGCGCCACCACCGACTTGATCCTCGCCACCACCCCCGCCGAAACCCTGGATGAACACTTTGGTCCATACCACGCCTCGGTCTTTATCGGCGGACACTCCCACATTCAAATGCACCGCCGCTATGGCAAGTTGTTGATCCTCAACTCGGGCAGCGTCGGCAATGCCTTCCTGCATGCCTTCTCACCCGGCAAAGTGCCCAGTCTCTTACCGTGGGCGGAATATGCCATCCTCGAATATAAACAGGGGTTGTTTGATGTCGACCTGCGGCGCGTGTACTTCGATACCCAGTCTCTACAGGAATTGGTCAAGGTCAGCGGGCTGCCCGGCGCGGCTTGGTGGCTGCGGCAATATCAAAACGGGCAGTAGCAAACGTCTCAATTCAATGCGGCTTTGGCCGCATTTTCATTTAAAATGACAGGGTAGCTTTCGTCCGACCCGGCAAGCCTTTCCCCCATCGCACCTTGACTTGTCCCACAGTCACGGTCGCATCAGCGCATCCAGCCAACCGAAAGGAATCTCCCCATGACGATCACGGTCTTTAAGCACGTTAGGCTCATCGACGGTACAGGCGCGAAACCCATCGAACGCGGGCTGCTCGCCATCGAGAACGACACGATCCGCTATGCAGGTAAGTCCGAGGCGTGGAATCCGCCGCCGGATGCAGACATTCAAGAGATCGACCTGACGGGGCGAACCATCCTGCCGGGCTTGATCGACTGCCATGTCCACATTGCCGCTGAGTGTCTGCCCGATAGCACCTTGAACGGTCCCTGGGGCTGGACGACTCTGGTAATGCTCAGGCATGCACAGAACACGCTCGCGGCTGGCATCACCACCATCCGCGATGTAGGCGGGCGTCATCACCTTGAGTTTTCGCTGCGCAAGGCAGCCGAACTGGGTTGGTTCGCTGCGCCACGCATGGTGCTGGCAGGCAAACTGTTGTCGATCACGTCGACCGGCAGCGAATGGTACGACGGAATGTACCGCGAAGCCGACGGCGTGGATGAAGTCCGCAAGGCGGCGCGTGAACAATTGAAGGCTGGCGCCGATCTCATCAAGGTTCTCGCGACGGGCGCCGTGCTGGCTCCCGGTGAGAAGCCGGGCGCCGCTCAATTTGAACTGGAGGAGTTGCGCGCGGCTGTGGTCGAAGCCGCCAAGGTCGGCAAGATCGTCGCGGCTCATGCGCACGGAATCGAAGGCATCCGCAACGCGGTCATCGCCGGAGCCAAGACCATTGAACATGGCACCTATCTAAATCAGGACCCGCGCCTGATGGAGCGCATGGCCAGCGAAGAGATCTTCCTCGTCCCCACCTTGAAAGCCGGTTTCGACGTGATCGAAGGTGACCGCCCCGGCATCCCCGACTGGATCCTAGAGAAGAGCAAGGAGACTCAAGCCGACGCAATGCTCTCCATCCGCAAGGCGTATGAAGCCGGCGTGCCAATCGCCATGGGAACCGACGCTGCCACCCCGTATAACTTCCACGGCGAAAACGCCATGGAACTGTATTACATGTCACAGGCTGGCATGTCTGCCATGGATTGCATCGTCGCGTCCACCAAAAATGCGGCACGCGCGCTCGGCTGGCAGTCACGCCTTGGCACGCTCGAGGCGGGCAAACTGGCAGACCTCCTGATCGTCCGCAAGAATCCGCTTGACGATCTGCGTTCGCTGGCAGACCGCGGCAACATCGAGTATGTCTTTCAAGGCGGCAAGGTGGTCGCGCGTCAATTCGCCGGCACAGAGGGCATCCCCGAAGCGTTGATGTCTGGCGCGTGGGTGTGCTGCCGCTGATTCCCACTGTCGTTTCTTTAAGATAACGCCTGAAATCGAGTACAATACCCCCACCAACTCAGACTTAAATGACTGAAAAGAGAAAAACTCAGGCTTTTATTTCCTATTCGCGCAAAAACAAAGCCTTTGTGCGCAAACTAAACGCCGCTTTGGACGAAGCGGGTATCAATGCCTGGGTGGACTGGGAAGGCATCCCTCTCACCGCCGACTGGATGGCCTCCATCACTTCCGCCATCGAAGCCTCTGATGCGCTCATTTTCGTCATATCCCCCGACTCAGCCAAATCAAAATATTGTTACAAGGAACTGGAGATCGCGCTTCAGTTCAATAAAAAGATCGTGCCAGTTCTGTACTCCGAGCCAAATGGAAGTATCAAACTGCACGAAAAATTGGCGTCTACCAATTGGGTCTTCCTGCGTCCCAAAAAAGAAAGGCTGGTGCAGGTCCTACCGAACCTGATCGAAGCCATTCAAACCGATCTGGATTGGGTCCAGCAGCATACCAATCTGCTGCAGCGCGCGGTGCAATGGAAACAGAAGAAAGAGAACAGCAGTTACCTGCTAAGCGGATCGTCGCTCGAAGAAGCCGAACGCTGGCTGGCAGAGTCCACATTGGATGTGCATCGCGAAGTCACGCCATTGCAAGCCGAGTATCTGCGCGCCAGCCGCAAGTACGCCTCCAGACGACAGAGGAACTTTACCCTGACCTTCGGCGTGATGCTGGCCGTCAGCTTGATCGCGCTGATGTTCGCCATCCGTTTGTGGTATCGAGCCACCGAAAGCGAACAAGCCGCCCTCGAATCGCAGCGTGAAGCCGAGCAAAGCGCCGAATTTGCCAACGCTCAGCGCCAACTCGCGGACGAAAGTCTGCTGCTCGCCATGCAAAAGGAAAACGAAGCCAAGGCCCAGCGCAGTGCCGCCCAGGCACGCACGTATAGTCAACGCCCCAGCGAGATGGACACCAGCATTTTGTTAGCGTTGGAAGCCATGAACCGTTCCTCCTCTCAAGAGGCGGTCGACGTACTGCGGGACAATATCAGCTTAATGCCCCTGCCCGTGGCGCAGTTGAAGCATACTGGTCGCATCTGGAACCTGACCCTCAGCGCCGACGGTCAAGCGATTGTGTCGGCCAGCGCTGACAAAACCGCCTGCGTCTGGAGCCTTTCCGGTGAAAAGAAGTATTGCGTCGAGCATGCCGGCGTTGTGACTGATGCGCTGGTCACGAGCGATTCATCCATACTCATCACCGGCAGTAAAGATGGCACCGTCCGTTTTTGGAATTTCAACGACGGAACGCACATCACAACCTTCGATCTTTCCTCCCCTGTCCTCGATCTCGACCTTAACCTCAAGAACACATTCCTCGTCGCCGGGCGCGAAGACGAACAAGTCTCGGTCATCGACGTCAAGAACCAGCGTTCCGCCTACGTTTTTAACTTCTCCAATGGTCCTGTCAGCGTGGTGCGTTTCCATCCCAACGGAGACTGGATCAGCATCGGAACCAGCGAAGGACGCGTGCGGCTGTGGAAGATCATGACCAGCTTGTTAGAATCCGGTCCGCGCCATGAGGCGGAGATCTTCAACGTCATTATCAGCCCGAACGGCAAGGTTTCGGTCTCGGTCAGCGCGGATAGCAGTGCGCGCATCTCACGCGCCGAAAGCGGACGACAAACGCACGTCCTCAAACATCCCGACTGGGTCGAAGACGCCGCCTTCAGCCCGGATAGCTCCTGGTTCGTCACAGTGTCAGACGACAAGATCGTGCGTGTGTTCGATACCGAGACCGGCGACGAACGTCTGCGTATGTATCATGGCAGCTTCGTACAAAAAGTGACCGTCAGCCCGAATGGCGAATGGATCGCGACGACCGGCTACGATCTGACGGCTCGTGTTTGGGATTCGCAGACAGGCGCGCTCAAACTTGAGGCGTCGCTGGATGGCATCGGCTCGGCCGTGCGCTTCAGTCAGGACGGGGATCGCCTCATCGTCGGCGACCAGGATGGCAACCTGACCATTTGGGACATCTCCAGCTTGAAGCAACGTGCCAACTTCATTGCCTTCAGCGAATTTGTCAACCGCGCCAAATTCGACCCGGCAGGTCAATGGCTGCTTGCCAATCCAGACGATAAGACCTTGCGTCAGTTCCCCATCGGCGACCTGCTCACCGTCCGCGACGGCGAACGCGGCAAGCCCGTGCTTACCTTCGACGAATTGTCAGCTCAGCTGACGGTCAGCCCGGATTCGAAATGGGTGGCTGTCTCCATCGACTCAGAGGTCGGTAATTCGCGCGCTTTGTTATACAATCTCGAAACAAAGGTCGAACATTCGCTTCCGCACAGTTCGAACATCAGTGGGCTGGCGATCAGTGCCGACAGCCGCTATCTGGCGACCGCCAACGAAGACAATACCTATGTCTATATCTGGGATATTGAAACGGGCCAGCAGTTTAACGTCATTCCTTTTGAAGAGTCCGTTTTCACAACCGCGTACAGCCCAAAGGATGCCATCCTGGCCATTGGGCTAACGGGCAAGACGATCTTGTGGGATACCGAAACCAATCAGCAACTTGCGTCGTTGCGACAGGCTGGCAGTATCCGCTCGATCACGTTCAACCTCGAAGGGAATTGGTTGGCGACGACTACAGCCGAAGGCAGCATCTTCGTCTGGGATATGAACCAGAATCCACTGTCTACGCCGGCTTTTCAATTTGGGCAGGCAGGTCGCATCACTTCGCTGGATTTCAATTCGCAAAGACAATGGCTGGCTTCTGCCAGTGAAGAAGGGGTGGTCTATTTGTGGGATCTGAACACCGGCGAGGAAGTGACACGCATTCCGCATGGAGATTTGGTTTCGGGTATCAGCTTCTCGCCAGATGGCAATTTCTTGTCCACGGTTTCGCGCAAGACCGTGCAATTCTGGGATTTGAATCAGATCGTCCCGGTTACGTCTGAGAATCTGACGGAGATGGCGTGTTCACGTCTGGTACGCAACCTGAACCGGACCGAGTGGGAATTTTTCTTCAACGAAGACCCCTATCAAGAATTGTGTTTGGGGCTGCCTTAACGCTTTCCCGAAGCAAGGCTTTGAGCGGACT
>JAHDWC010000139.1 GCA_023382575.1 Anaerolineales bacterium | reverse complement strand
AACAATGTGATCTGCCACTTTGATGACGTCTGGATCATGTTCCACCACGATGACCGTGTTGCCCTTATCCCGCAGTTTCTGCAACAACTCGTTCATGCGATGCACATCACGAGGATGCAAGCCCACGCTTGGTTCATCGAAGATGTAGATGACATCGGTCAAACTACTGCCGAGATGCTTAACCACTTTTACACGTTGCGACTCGCCGCCCGATAACGTATCCGTTTCACGGCTGAGGCTGAGATATTCCAAGCCAATATCCACAAGGTTCTGCAATCGTTCAAGGATCGCTTTGACCAACGGCGCGGCGGCAGGTTCTTTGAACTTCTTCAACGTTTCGATGAGTACAGGAATTTCCATGCTCGTCAGGTCGGCAATGTTATAGCCGTTGATCTTGCACTTCAAGACTTCCTGGCTCAAACGCGCTCCGTTGCACAGATGACATGGACCCATCGTCATGTAAGGCTCGACCATCTTTTGAGTCCGCTCAGACTTGGTCTTCAGGTCACCTTTGATGTACTTGTTTGTAAAACGAGTGACAATACCCTCGAAGGTCATGTTGAAATCTTTTGCACCGACCTTGGTCTTGATCTTTATGGGTCCGCTGTGTAGGAGATCGTCCATTTCCTTTTTGGTGTATTTGGACAATTTCTTATCAGCGTCGAACATACCCGTACTGATGAGTTGACTCCAGTACCAGCTTTCGACGGCATAGTCTGGAAACAAGATTGCTCCTTCATTCAACGATTTGGATGTATCCAGGAATTTTTCCAAGTCCACATCCAGTTTGCGACCGAGTCCATTGCAGTTGGGGCACATCCCCTTCGGGTCGTTGAAGCCGAAGACGTTGGAGGGTCCGATATGGGGTTGTCCGATGCGGGAAAACATCAGGCGCAGGATCGAGTGTGAGCCGCCGCCCATCCGCTTTTGATCCACCACAATGGACATGCTCAGGTTTTCGATGGAGTCCGCTTCGGGTTGGGAATACTTCGGCAAAAAATTCCGCACGAACATGCTGAAGTTTTCGTTGAGCAGGCGCTGTGACTCGGTCGCGATCGTGTCGAATACGATGGACGATTTGCCCGAGCCTGATACGCCTGTGAAGATGGTGATCTTCCGTTTGGGGATGCGCAACGAGACGTTCTTTAAATTGTTCTCACGCGCGCCATGAATCTCAATATATTCCTGTGGCATGGTCTCTCCTCTAAGTTATGTGCCAAACAAAAATGGGTAGGTAAAAGCAAGTTTGCTTTTGCCCACCCAAGATCCAGAAGGTGTAATTTTAGAACATTTTTTCTAATCAGTCAAGATAGAAATAGGGCTCAACTCACAGATTTCTTCACAAGTTCGGCGATCTTTTTCTCTTCAGCGGATGTCAACTTGATGAGCGCAAAACTGGCTGCCCACATATTACCATCATCCAGCTTCGCATCGGGCTGGAAGCCGAAAGTTGCATACCGCACATTGAATTTGCTCGCCGCTTGAAAGAAGCAAATGACCTTACCGTCTGCATCGGCATAGGCGGGCATCCCGTACCAGGTTTTTGGCATGAGTTCCGGTGCATTGACAGTAACGATCTCATGAATGCGTTTTGCAATGGCAGGGTCTGATCCTTTCATCTGCGCAATTGCCGCAAACACCGCTTTTTCACCTTCCTCCCTGCTCTTACTCATGCGCGCTTCTGCCTTCAACTCTTGAGCGCGAGCCTTCATTGCGGCTTTTTCATCGGCTGTGAATCCACTGCTGGATTTTTGACTGCTCTTTTTGGTATCGGTCTTTGTACTCATAAAAAATCTCCTTATCTGACTTGGCTTGTTTTGACACTTGCGTCAAAATTAATTTAGTTATATAATAAAGATACTTTATTATAAAGGTAATGTCAAGGGTAAATTCCTATGAATAACACAACAAAGACAGAATTGAAAAAACGGGCATTGATGGCAGTGAGGGATTATGGGGTGAATCTCACCCACTTCCGCAACGCCATGAGCGAATGGGCAGGATTCAACGCCACCGACATGGAATGTTTGAGGCTTCTATTCCTCAAAGGCACTGCCACGCCGACTGAACTTGCCAGGCATACAGGACTCACCTCCGGCGCAACGACCGCCATGCTGGACCGACTCGAAAAGGCTGGCTTAATCGAACGCCGACCCAATCCCAATGACCGCCGCGGGACTCTCGTCGCTCCTGAAAAATCGAGTTCCGAAAAAATGGCGTCATGGTTTGAGTCAGCGCGAAACGCACAAGATAAATTGATCTCAAATTACTCTGAAAGCGAACTGGAAATCATCGCTGATGTTTTCGAGCGTTTTGCAAAGCTATGGGACGATGAACGCAAGAAAGTTCAAAAGGAATAGCGCATCACTCTAAGTCATGGGCTTTCTGCAAATCGGCAACAATGATCTTCTTCATCTTGAGCATAGCATTCACCACCCGCATCGACTTAGCCGGGTCTGAAGTACCCATCAACTCACCCAACTGCCTCGGAACGATCTGCCATGACAAGCCAAATTTATCCTTGCACCAGCCGCATTGCTCGGCTTCGGGAACGGCAGACAGCTTGTTCCAAAAATAATCCACTTCCTTCTGGTCTTCACATTCCACGAAGAACGAAATCGCTTCGGTGAAATTAAAGGCCGGTCCCCCATCGAGCGCCATATAACGTTGACCTGCCAGTTCGAAGATTCCAGTAATGACCTTGCCTTCCATCTGTTCTGCGCCGGGCGCTTCCATGCCTTTTTCATAACGGGTAATACTAACGATCTTCGACGCTTCTTTTTTGTTCGGCGCACCATTGAACGTATCGACATAATAGTTCATCGCCTCTTCACACTGCGTATCGAACCACAAACTCGGAACAATCTTATTCATATCAATCTCCTTTGGTTATCTTTTTATTTGCCTCTAAATGCAATTTGACGACTCTCTCAATTAACTTAAGCGGAAGCGGCTCATCGAGCGCAAACTTGACCGTTCCCTTGCCATCCACATACTTTGCAATTTGACGTTCGAACGCCTCACTCCCCGCCGGAACCGGGTACAGCGACACATGCTTTTTCCGTTCAAACGCCGCGATCTGATAACTGATTCTCTCCTTCGCATCCGGCACCAACCTGCGGATCAGTTTGCGGATCTCTTGTAAATACGCCTGTGAATCGGGCGGACATGCCGCAATATATTCGTCAATGGATTGAAAATTTGTCTTAGCCATTTTTCCCTTCCATCAGCGCCAAAAGTTTCGTGGTCGTATTCCAATTGCGGATGGTCATATTCTGATAGACCGGCATGCCAATAATTTTTGTGAGATAGCTTTGCGAAGCGCGGCTGATGAGACGTGAAAAATAAAGTGCCTGCTTGCCTGCATGAGCTGTATCCACGCCTTCGCGGACTTTTACACTTTCCATCGCTTCCTTGGGTGTCAGCGGCTCCTTCAAAAAGATAACGTCGTACCTAAACTTTTCATCATCTTTACCAAATCCCTCCGGCGCAGACTTAACAATGATGGACAATTCCTTTTGAGAAATCACCACGACCTTCGCATCAAAATTGAAGCGTTTCGAAAGTCCCTTTTCGATCTTTGTCGTCAACACAGCCTTATCTTTTTCTCCAGACTGCAATAAGACATTTCCGCTTTGAATGTAGGTGACCACATTCGAAAAACCCATCTCTTCAAAACTGGCTTTCAAATCCACCATCTTGATGATGTTCTTGCCACCGACATTGATTCCGCGCAGTAGGACGAGATATTGGTTATTTTTCATGCGTTATTTCTCGTCTTTCAATTTCAAATAATGCTCACGTTGCTTTTTATCGAACTTCTCTGTCGCATATCGCAATGTGACGCGCGGCATATCGGCGGCATATTTGTCCAAAAACTTCAATAACTGCTTGCGGTCTTTATCGCCTGCAAACCGTAACGCCCAGCCATTGGCTTTATGGATCAAGTCTTCTTTATCGAACAGCATCAACTCAGCCAACTTGAAAGCATCCTCCACATCCCCATTGCCGATGAAGAACAAGGTACTGACAATCGCTGTGCGCCGTTCCGCCATCATCTTTGACTTTGCCAGTTTATACAAAATCTTGCGCGGTTTGTCGAAGAGATAACTGCCAACCACCCACGGAGCGGATCGATCTACCAAATCCCAGGTGTTGATGCGGTCATGACGACGGATATACAGATCGAACAGTTTCTTCTTTTGTTCATCGGTCGTCTTTTTGCTGCGTGCCTGAAAGTCCATGATGCTGACTGCCCCTACTCGCATTTCATGAATGGGACTTTCCAGCATAACTTCGACCTCATCCAACTCCATACTCATATGTTCCTTTGCCAGCGCGAAGACCTGTCCCATGCGGACGCCGAGAATGATATCGTCCTTATCCGCAGCGAGATGAGCATGCGATTTGGCAACTGTTGGCGATTGTAGAGCCTTCAATCGTTTAAGGAATTCAGCGGCGGTCAATTTGAGAGGCATGTCAGAGTCCCTTTGCAAGAATTTCATCGAGCCGCTCGTAGCCTTCGCGGACACCTGTTTCCATTCCGGATTGCACCATGCCGTCACGATCTTCCACTGACTGATAGACCGAATGAATGATGATGCGCGTGCGTCCACCGGGCAGTTCTTCCAAGCGCATTGTATCGAGGGCGACATGTCCGCGCTCAGGCATGCCTTCAAATTCAAAGGTCTGGATCATCAACTCTTCAGACACTTCATGGAACGTACCGTGAAAACCGTATTCATTCCCATCCTTGTCCTTATGAATGTAGCGATACTTTCCACCACTGACCGGTTCAAAGGTTTCGAGGATCATTTCGTATCCATGCGGACCCAGCCACTGCACATATAATTTCGGGTCGATGTGAGCTTTGTAGACCAACGCGCGTGGCGCGTCAAATTCACGGGTGATAAAAAGCTCCTGCTTGCCGGGCTCGGCTTTGACGGTCACTTTATTTTTTGAAGGCATCTTTCTTCTCCTGTTTCATTTTTTCTAAAAGATCATCCAAACGATTGAAGCGCGCCTCCCAAATTTGGCGATACTCTTCGATCCAATCGCTGACTTCACCCAACTTGTCAAAGCGCGCTTCCACAAATCGCTCGCGTCCCTGCGGAATGACGACCACCAACCCACATTCTTTCAAAATTTTGATATGACGCGACACTGCCGGGCGGCTGATGCGAAAATTCTCGGCAACGCCGTTCAGCGTCAAGCGTTGTTGTGCCAACAATGCCAAAATGGCACGGCGATTGGGGTCTGCGATGGCTTGGAATACGTCTCGTCTCATGGCTTCCTTTGCGTAACCGTTTTGTTACATATTTATCCGATTTTAGAACGCATTTTCTATTTTGTCAAGAGGGAATTTTTCTGTCAGACGATGAAAAGCTTTGGGAGGACGGGCAACTAACGGGTAGCTACGAGGCGAAAAGAGAAGCGGCTGAAATTCAGCCGCTTCTCTTTATCTTCATTTAAATTATAAGGTGATGTATTGAATGGTGTTTTCGGCGGAGTTGCAAACCCAGAGCCGTTTGCCGTCGAGCAAAAGCGCATCAGGATCGCTGCCGACGCTGAGCATTTGCAGGTTGATGCCATTCTTGGTGTCGAAGGCTTGCACGCTGGCGTCGGAATAGTTGGCGATCCAAAGCACGTTACCGTCGAACGCAAGGGAGCTGGGGAAGTTGCCAACTTGAATAGGATCGCTGGCAACTAGGGTTTTCGGGTCAATGGACTGGATGGAATGCCCGTCGAGATTGGCAACCCACATTTTTTTACCGTCGAAGGCAAAAGAACGTGGATTGTTCCCCACTTGAATGGGCTCGCTGGCGGTGAGTTTATCAAGGTCGATGACTTGCACGGTATCGTCGAGTGAGTTCGCAACCCACAATGATTTTCCTTGAACAGTCAACGCGCCAGGATAGGTGCCGACAGGAATCAGCGCAGCATGCTCCCCAGAAGAAACATCGAACGCTTCCACGCAATTGCCGTCGCCACTGGCCACCCACATCCGCTGACCGTCAAACGCCAGCGAACGCGGAAAGGCTTCCACTTGCAGACTCATCACTTCTTTTTTCTTCTTAAGGTCAATGGCAATAACTTTGCCTTCGACAGAGTTCGTCAACCACAGACGAGTCCCATCGAAACAGATCGCTTGCGGCGGAACCGAAACCGAGATCGATTCGCTCTTTTCCATCGTGGCGACGTCAACCGCCACGACCTCAACTTCGTCAGCGCAGGCGACCCATAATTGCGAACCATCAAACGCCAGCGAGCGCGGACGTCCGCCAACTTCGATGGGCATATCCGAATGGATCAGATCGGAAACCGTCGGATCTTCGCTTTGTTCCGCTTCCATAAATTTGGGATACGAGCCCAACACCCGCAGCATAATCGCGTACTCCCCCAAATTATCAAGCGCACGCTTCACTTTTTCGTCATGAATTGAACCGAGAAAATCGATATAAAAAAGATATTCCCAAGGTCTGCCTTGCAGCGGGCGCGACTCGATCTTGGTCAGGTCGATGTCTCGCAAGGCGAAAACGCTCAAGGCTTTGAACAATGAACCGGGATCATTCTTAAGCGAGAACACAATGGATGTCTTTGCACCCACTCCCGCTTCAAACTCAGGGGCAGCGGCTTCACGTTGGATAACGAGAAAACGCGTAAAGTTTTCAGGGTTGTCTTCGATGCCCTCTTCAAGGATATGCATCCCGTACAAGTCTGCGGCGCGGCGAGACGCAATCGCTGCGGTATCGCGCGCACCCGATTCCTTGAGGATCTTCACACTCCCGGCTGTGTCGTAGGTTTGCTCAGCTTTGATCTTAAGGCGCTTCAAATAACCCGCGCATTGTCCCAACGCCTGCGGATGGCTGATAGCTTTTCGGATTTCCTTCTTTTTAACACCCGGCTGCACGATCAGACAATGACGTACGCGCAAAAGATATTCACCTGCAATGTGCAGATCATTGTGGAGGAGCAAATCATAATTCTGATGAATGCTGCCAGCCAGTGAATTCTCAATGGGAATAAGAGCCGCAGCACACTTCCCCGAAACCACAGCATCGAAGACTGCGTCAAATGATTCGCATGGAACAGGATCGACCTTGCCAAAATAATTGAGAACTGCCTCTTCGCTATATGCGCCTGGTTCGCCCTGGAATGCTACCTTCATGGTTTTCTCCGTTTCAAGCGTGAACTATAAAAATTATGGCTGTCGTTCTGCCCATTCTACTATTTTTCTGAAGCCTGCCTCCACATCTTCATCTGAGGCGGCGATGGTCATACGGATGAAGCCTTCGCCTTGCTCGCCAAACGCCGAGCCGGGGACGAGTCCCACCCCTTCTTCGTCCAATATTTTCTCACACATTTCCACCGAAGGCATGTTCAAAGCGCGCAGGTCGAGGAAGAAATAGAACGCACCTTGCGGCGGGGTGATTTTGACCCTGTCACTTTCGAGCTGGTGCGCGAGACGAATCACCAATTCACGGCGGCGGCCATAGGCGGCGCGCATCTCTGCTGTGACCTGTTGAATCGCCGGATCGGTCAGGGCGAAGGTTGCAGCCTTTTGAATGAAGGGAGCCACACACGTGATGGAATTTTGCCCGGCTTTCAAAGCATTTTGGATGACACGAGCTGGGGCGGCGAGGAAACCCACCCGCCAGCCGGTCATCGCATAGGATTTGGACAGACTGTTGACAAGCAACGTGCGTTCCTTCGCGCCTTCAAAATCCGCGGCGCAGGTGGGTTTGCCTTCGTAATACAAGCTTCCATATACTTCGTCGCTGACAATCCACAAATTGTGTTGAGCGGCGAAATCCTGCAATTTTTGCAGATACTCACGTGAAGGGAATGCGCCAGTTGGGTTGGAGGGATAATTCAAAACGATGATGCGGGTTTTGGGAGTCAACGCTTTCAGCCATGCATCAAACTGAGGGATGAATCCATTTTCGGCGGGGGCAGGGATGCGGATGACATTTCCGCGCAGCATGATCGCCATGTTGGAATGAGTCGCCCATGATGGATCGGGAATCAACACGTCATCGCCCGGATTCAAAATGGATTGCATGGCCGTGTAATAGGCGTGGATACCGCCATGCGTGACGAGAATTTCCGAAGCAGGATCGTAGCTCACACCTTCATCACGTTGCAATTTGGCGGCGATGGCTTTTCGCAGTTCGAGCGTGCCAACGGACGGACCATAATGCGTGTGCCCTTCCTGCATGGCTTTGAAAGCCGCTTCAGCGATGGCGGGATGCGTGCCAAAATCCGGGTCACCAACCTGCAAGCCGACGATATTCTTTCCGCTGGCTTTGAGCGCAAGGATTCGGTCTGCCATGGCGACAGTGGCAGATTGACGAATGAGGTCGAATTGCGTGTTGAGATTATGCATGGCTGTGAGTGTATCAAATAAATAAAAGTCCCGTCAACAAGCGGACGGGAACCAGACTTAAACGATAAAGGGGGAATTGGGCGGCGCTTCTTCGGGGATGCGCACAGGGAGTAAAAAGGAAAAGGTGCTGCCTTGTCCTTCCTTGCTTTCCGCCCAAATGCGTCCACCATGCATCTCCACCATGACCTTCGCCACGGAGAGTCCCAAACCCATGCCGCCATGTCGGCGTGTGAGATGTCCCTCCACTTGATAGAAGCGGTCGAACACGCGCGGCAAGTCTACAGATGGGATGCCAATGCCATTATCCTGCACAGAGACTTTGACATAATCGGTGTGTTGTTCGCCGCGCACCACCACTTGTCCGCCGTCATTGGTGAAGGTGATGGCATTCTTTAACAAATTGCTCAAAACGATGGCGATCTTGCCGCCGTCGATATCCACCCACAGGTCGTGACCCGGTTCAAGTTCCTTCCGAAGCGCAATCCCCTTTTTCTTCGCCATTTCGTGAAAGGACACGATCACATCCTCGATGATGCGCGCAATCGACACGCGACGTGAACGCACCAAGGCGCCGCCAGTTTGATAATTATCCACACTGGTTAAATTCTCGATGATCTCTTTGAGGCGCGAGGCATTGCGGATGATCGCATCAACCTGCTCGTTATGTTGGTCACCGAGCAATTCTTTAAGGAACGTTCCATGTCCGAGGATCAAACCGAGCGGCGTGCGCAATTCGTGGGATGTGATGGCAATGAATTCGTTTTTGAGTCGGTCGAGCTCGCGCGCTTCATCCTGTGACGTGAGAATGTTCTTCTCCAGCAAGTCGTTTTGCAAAGCGGTAGCGGCGATGGCAGCCAACGTCTGGATGACCAGAATATCCTCGCTGGTGTAATTCTCGCGCTTGTTCAGAACCTCAAAGACCCCCACCGGTTTTCCGTGGACAATAAGCGGCACAGCCAGAATCGAATGTGTGGTGAAGCCTGCCAGTTCATCGATCTTCTTATAATGACGCGGATCATTGGTCACATCATCGACCGCCAGCGGCTGGACGTGTAAAAATACCCAACCCGCCACACTGCCATTTAGTGGCACACGGACGGCGTTGACTGCGTCGCGGTGGAACCACGGGATGAATTTAAAATAGAACTCCTGCGTGATCTCGTCATATTCCAGCAGGGAGGCGCTATCGCTTTCCGTCAACTCTGTCGCCGCGGAAAGAAGCGATTGCAGGTACGTCTCCAGGTCCACTTGGGAGCCGAGATTACGCGTGACTTCGAGAAGTCGGGTGAGGAGTTTTGCCTGGTCTACAGCCATTTTTATCTACAGTAAGATTATACTTCACAGGTCTATCTGATATGCTGAGTGGTATGGAGATGACAAGGAAACTGCAATCAAATAATAAGGAGAATTTTCATGGCAAATAAGAGAAAAGTACGAACCGCGATCATCGGGGTGGGAAATTGCGCCTCCTCCCTCGTGCAGGGCGTTCAGTTCTACAAGAATGCAAAAAATGACGATGTCATTCCCGGCATCATGCACCCGCAATTGGGCGAGTATCACATCCGCGATATTGAATTCACACTGGCGATTGACATCAATGCCACCAAGGTCGGCAAGGATTTGTCTGAAGCGATTTTCGCCGAACCCAACAACACCTACAAATTCTGTGATGTCCCCCACCTCAACGCGCCGGTTGTGCGCGGCATGACCCATGACGGCTTGGGCAAGTACCTCAGCCAAGTCATCGAAAAAGCGCCCGGTTCCACCGCCGACATTGTGCGCTTGTTAAAGGAAACAAAGACCGAAGTCGTCATCAGCTTCCTGCCGGTCGGCTCGGAAATGGCGACCAAATGGTACGTGGAACAGATCATCGAAGCGGGCTGTGCCTTCGTCAACGGCATTCCTGTTTTCATCGCTTCGTCTGAATATTGGGGCAAGCGCTTCGAAGATGCTGGGCTGCCCATCCTCGGTGACGACATCAAAAGCCAGGTTGGGGCGACCATTGTCCATCGTGTGTTGACCAGCCTGTTCGTAGATCGAGGCGTGAAGATCGACCGCACCTATCAGCTTAACTTCGGCGGCAACACCGACTTCCTCAACATGCTTGAACGCGAACGTCTCGAAAGCAAGAAAATTTCCAAGACCAACGCCGTCACCAGCATGATCCCCTACGAGATCGACCCGAACAATGTCCACGTCGGTCCGAGCGACCACGTGCCTTGGCTCACCGACCGCAAGTGGTGCTACATCCGCATGGAAGGCACAACCTTTGGCGAAGTGCCACTCAACCTCGAACTCAAACTCGAAGTGTGGGACAGTCCCAACTCCGCCGGCGTCATGATCGACGCGATTCGATGCGCCAAGATCGCGCTCGACCGCGAACTCGCTGGTCCCATTGTCGGTCCATCTTCATATTTCTTCAAGACCCCGCCCAAGCAATTCAAAGACGAAATCGCCCGCCAAAAAGTAGAAGATTTCGTTTCAGGCAAGAGCGACGAGTAAATTAGAGTTTTGTGAATAAAAATGATGGGACGTTTGCGCGTGCAAACGTCCTATTTTTTTCGAGTAGAATTCCCTGCATGAAATATCGCCTCGTTCTAACCCTCAGCCTGTTTGCGCTTCTCACAGCTTCGTGTCAACCCGCAGCAGAAACCCCTGACCCCTCCATTGCCATGACCGCCGCCATCGAAACGGCGTTTGCAGAGATCAGCCAACCCACCGCCACTCTCGCACCAACAGACACTCCCGTCCCTACCGCGACTGTTCCGCGCACGCCACCTGCCCTGCCTGGCATGTATCAGACTTCCTTGTTAAAGCCCGAAGACCTGCCACGCACATATGTCGCGGATGCCTGTCAGTATTTGAAAAATAAATGGGACCCGAACAAATCTACGCCGGGAACGGTAGTGATGGTCATCATGTCTCACCGCATCGACAAAGATGCGACCACCTCAAATGCCGGCACAACGACCATTTCTTCAAGAGACTTGAAGAAATTAATGAACGATC
>JAHDWC010000138.1 GCA_023382575.1 Anaerolineales bacterium | reverse complement strand
AACCGGAAATCATCCTCGGCGACGAACCCACCTCCGCGCTCGACCCGATCTCTTCGCAGAATATCGAGAGCCGCCTAATCGAGTTGAAGAAGGATTACACCATCGTCATTGTGACACACACACTGCGCCAAGCCAAACGTCTGGCAGACCATGTCATTTATATGTATCTTGGTGAAGTGGCAGAAGTTGGTCCCGCGCACGAAGTGTTCACCAATCCCAAGCACGAGCGAACCAAGCAATATCTGGAAGGTTTGTTCTAGGTGACAAAGAGCCCAATGAAGATTGGGCTCTTTTATTTGTTTTACCAAATTCCGGGAAACAAACGATATCTTGTCTTTTGCGCGTACTCTTTGTACCCAGGAAGTTCTTTTTGCAAGGTTGCATCTTCCAGCGCAGTCCGCAGAATGGATGCAGCAAGTGTCAGCACAGCAGGAATGAACGCCCAAAGGGAATCAAGAAAGAACGGCAGGGCAAGGTAAGTCCACAGTACGCCGACATAGCCCGGGTGGCGCACGAAGCGGTAAGGACCTGTCGTCACCACCTGATGACCCCGGTCGGTTTGTATCCGCACCACGCCAGAGAAGAAGCGGTTCTCCATCAATGCCCAAGTGCCAAGCACATATCCCCAAAGAATCACAACAAACGCCACGATCTTGATCGGTATTGAAAAGGGAGGCGTCCAGCCGTAGAGTTTATCCAAGCCGGACACAATGAGAATAAAAACGGATCCCAATGCCATCATTGGCGCAAGGATTCGATCCCATGCTTTGGCATCCTGCAATTCCATGGAGCGGGCGCGCTCGCGCAAAATGTCGGGGTGACGTTTCGCTGCCAGCCAGCGGCTGAGGATGAATCCTACGGTGGAGATCACAGCATAGATCCACGCCTCCCACCAATTCCACGCACCAGAGATGAGGATGGGCAGTAGCGGCAGGAGTACCACAACGATTAGCAGTTGAACGATGACCCTCAACGTGAATGTTCGCTTAGTTTCAGACATAATGCCCTCCATAACCAGTATAATCCCAATAAGGAACTGGAAACTATCATGAAAACCAGAAGAATCCTCCTCTTATTCGTGTTTGTCTCTGCAATGGCGCAGACGGTCTTCGCGCAAAGCCGTGAGCCAGTGGCTCTCGTGCTGACGGCAGACGGTCCCATCATGCCACCCATGTTGGAATATATCCGTCGTGGAATCGAAACTGCCGGCCGGCGGGATGCGGAAGTTGTCATCATTCAGCTCAATACGCCGGGCGGAAGCGTGGACACGATGCTCGAGATCATCGCTGAGATCCGCGCCAGTGACGTGCCGGTTGTGGTGTACGTCGCCCCGCGGAATGCCATCGCTGGGAGCGCCGGTGCGATGATTACCATGGCTGGGCACGCCTCTGCCATGGCGCCAGAGACTTCGATTGGCGCTTCCAGCCCCATCACCAGCTCGGGTGAAAACCTGAATACAACGGCCGACACCAAAGCCAAAGAGATCATCAAGGCATCGATTCGTCCGTTTGTCACACCACGCGGCGAAGATGCGTTGAAACTCGCCGAAGCGATGATCGACGAAGCCAAAGCCGTTACCGCTGATGAGGCGCTGGAAGTGAATCTGATTGACTTTGTTGCCGACGACCTTGAAGACCTGCTGCAACTGCTCGATGGTTTTTCCATCCAACTCAAAGATGAAACCATTCCGTTGAATACAGAAGGCATCGAAGTCCAGCCGCTGGATATTAGTTTCATCGAGCAATTGTTGTTGATGCTTACCGACCCGAACATTGCCTTTCTTTTGTTGGCGGTCGGCGTGCAAGCTGTGTTGATCGAACTTTCCAGCCCCGGCGGATGGGTGGCTGGCTTTATCGGCGCGGTGTGTATCACGTTGGCGGTCTATGGGTTGGGTGTGTTGCCGGTTAATTGGTTCGGCATCATCTTTCTTGCGATTGCTTTTGTGCTCTTCGTGCTCGACATCAAAGCACCCACTCATGGCGCGTTGACGGCGGCCGGCGTGGCGTCGTTCATCGTCGGCGCGCTGGTCTTGTTCAATTCACCTGGCACGCCAGAATTTCAACGTGTGTCGGTTCCGCTTGTGGTTGGCACAGGTATCTTCCTCGGGTTGGTTTTCTTCATCATCATGATGGTCGCCATCCGCTCACTGCGCGAGCCGATTCATGCGGGCAGCGAATCCTTCGTCGGGAAAACAGGCACAGCCAAAACGTTTGAAGGTAATGCGGGACAAGTCCAATTGGAATCCGAGTTGTGGAGCGCAGAGAAGGCTCTCAACTCCGAGTCGATTGGTAAGGGTGATAAAATCGAAGTCGTCGAAGTTAGAGGTTTGAGATTGATCGTTAAGAAAAAATAGGATGTTATGGCTGGGGCGGATTCCGATCCGCCTCTGCGCTTCAAAAGGACCTTATGCCTGCTACACCTACCCGAGACCGAGTCTCCCCGCAAACGGATGCGCGTCCGCTCCGCCGCCCGGACTGGATCAAAGTCCGCGCGCCTTCGGGCGAAACCTACGAATGGTTGCATGGACTCATGCGCAAGAAGGAACTTCACACAGTCTGTGAAGAAGCCATGTGTCCGAACCTTGGCGAATGCTGGGGCAGTGGGACGGCCACCTTCCTGATGCTGGGTGACGTTTGTACACGTACCTGTGCTTTTTGCGACATTAAACATGGCAAGCCTGCTTTGTTGGATTGGGGCGAAGCCGAACGTGTGGCGCAAGCCGTCAAAGCCATGGATTTGAAACACGCGGTGATTACGTCTGTTAATCGTGACGAACGCCGTGATGGCGGTGCGCCCATCTTTGCGATGGTCATTCGCCGCATCCGCGAACTGCTGCCGGGTTGTTCCATCGAAGTGCTCATCCCTGATTTCAAAGGCAGCATCGAAGCGTTGAAGATCGTCATGGATGCCCGCCCTGAAATTCTGAATCACAATGTGGAGACTGTGCCGCGTTTGTTCAAGACTGTCCAACCGCAGGATAATTACGAGTGGGCGGCGGCGACTTTGTCCAATGCCAAGAAACTCGACCCCGAAGTTCTCACCAAATCTGGAATCATGCTCGGTTTGGGCGAGACGATGGACGAGGTCAAAGCTGTAATGCGTGACCAGCGCTCCTGGGGCGTGGACATTCTCACCATCGGTCAGTACCTCCAGCCGAGCAAAAAACATTTGGCGATGGAGCGTTATTACACCATGGAAGAATTCGCGGAACTGCGCGAATATGGAAAAGAGATCGGTTTCAAGTGGGTGGAGTCGAATCCATTGGTGCGATCTTCGTATCATGCCGCGGAGCAGGTGAGGGCCTTGAGCGTGGTGCATCGCAAACTATATGGCAATGGGGCGATGAGCAGCAACTCACTGCCAGTGATCAACAATCAGTAAAGTGGATCAACTCCCGTCGAGGAATGCGGCGGGAGTTTTTGTATCCTAAACCTTAAACAAAAGTTTACATAACTTCCCTTTTTTTGAGACTACTATCTTGTATAATGATAGGAATGCCGCGCAATTTGTTCGACAAATCCCTTTGCTCTTTTTGAGCATGTGAATTTTTTAAGAGAAGGGTACTTGTTAACCATGTTAACACGCGGTATGATTGTCCTGTCAGGGGCAAGCCTGCCCCGAAACACATCTACCATTTTTTGTAGAAAGAGGAGAAAATGAACAAACGTTACCTGTTCGTCCTGCTGACTCTCATCGTAACCGCCTCGATGATCCTCAGCGCTTGTGGCACTCCTGCTACGGAAGCCCCGGTTGAGACCGAAGCTCCCGCCACGGAAGCCCCCACCGAAGAACCGACGGCTGAACCCACCGAAGAAATGCCGGCGATTGGTTCACCCGAGCACCCCATCAAGGTTCTGTTCGTCCCCTCCGTGGATGCGAACGTGATCGTGACCGGTGGTGAAGTGATGGCTACGGCTTTGAATGAAGCCACTGGCTTGAACTTTGAAGTGGTCGTCCCGACCTCTTACGCCGCCACCATCGAAGAAATGTGCGCTTCCCCCGCCGACACCATGGCGTTCATCCCTGCCTTTGGTTATGTGCTCGCCAATGACCTGTGCGGTGTGGACGTTTCCTTCAAGGCTGTCCGCCGCGGTTGGGGCGTGTACTGGACCATGATCGTCGTCGCTCGCGACAGCGATATCCAGTCGATTGAAGACCTCGAAGGCAAGAAGTTCGCCTTCCCCGATGCCGGCTCCACCTCTGGCTACCTCGTTCCTTCCGTCATGCTGAAGGAAGCGGGCGTTACCCCCAGTGAAGAACTCGAAGCTGGCGGTCACCCGCAGGCTGTCCGCGCGGTGTACACCGGTGAAGCGGATTTCGCTGCTGCGTTCTATAGCCCCTACGCTGCGCCTGAAGGCGGCACCAAGTGGGACCTCGGCATGGATCCTGAAGTTCCCGTCGATGTGAACAGCTGCGCGCTCAACGAAGATAAGAGCCAGCTCCTTTGCGAAGGTTACCGCGTGCTCGATGCCCGCGCTAACATCCGCGAAGAGTTCCCCGATGTGGTCTCCAAGGTTCGCATTCTGACCCTCTCCCCGGACATCCCGAACGACACCATGTCCTTCGGTCCTGAGTTCCCTGCTGAACTGCGCGCCCAGATCGAAGAAGCTCTGCTCGCTTTCGCCGAAACCGAAGCGTGGGGCACCTCCCTCGGTAGCGAAGACTTCTACGGCTGGTCTGGCATGGAAGCGGCCTCCGATGCGGAATATGATTTCATCCGCAAACTGGTTGTGGAATCCGGAACGACCATTGAGTCTCTCCGCTAAAATTCAGCGACAGTAATCCATTCGGGCAGGGAGAAATCCCTGCCCGAATTCGTCTTTATCAAAGCCGCTTTTCTTTTTATAATGGGGGCAATGCACGTTGGATTCTTAATTATGCAAAAATTATTACAGATTGCGAGAACCCACCCATGCTCCAAGTAAAAAACCTGACAAAGATATACGATGGGGGCGTCAAGGCGCTGGATAACGTCACATTCGATGTGCCCAAGGGACAGTTCCTGGCTGTGATCGGCTTGAGCGGCTCGGGCAAATCCACGTTACTGCGCTGTATCAACCGGCTGATCGACCCTACTGCGGGGCAGATCCTCTGGGATGGCGATGACATCACCACTGCCACTCCGGAAGAGATGCGCCGCATCCGCCGCAAGATCGGAATGGTCTTTCAGCATTTCAATCTGGTGCATCGCTCCAAGGTGATCACCAACGTGCTCGCCGGACGGCTTGGTTATGTCAACCCAGCCTGGAGCCTGCTCAACCGCTTCCCCAAGGAAGATATGAGCAAGGCACTCAAACAATTGGAGCGTGTGGGCATCGCTGATAAAGCCCATCAACGTGCCGACGAATTGAGCGGTGGACAGCAACAACGCGTGGGCATTGCGCGCGCGCTCATGCAAGACCCCAATATGATCCTTGCCGATGAGCCGGTTGCCAGTCTTGATCCCGTTCTTGCACACAGCATCATGAAACACCTTGAAGAGATCAACAAGAACGATGGCGTGACCGTGCTGTGCAGTCTGCACTTCCTCGACCTCGTCCATCGTTATGCTGACCGCGTCATCGCCTTGAATCAGGGACAGCTTGTCTTTGAAGGTCTGCCCAGCGAGATCGACGACAAAAAGTTCAAAGATATTTACGGACGCGACGCGGAAAGGGTGGGCTAACCATGAACGACAAGAATCAAAAACCCTCCATTTGGAAATCCATTCGGACCGGTCTGATCTTCCTGATCGTGGCGGTCATCCTGGCCTACGGTTTCGAGATCACCAAGATCGACCTGGAAGAACTCCGCAGTGAACAACGTCAGCAAAGTCTGATACGCGTTACCCGCGCGTTGGCTCAGCCGGATATTTTCGAATACGAAAAAGAGACACAAACCTTCACAGCGCCAGTCTATGTGACCTGCCCTACAGGTGGCGCAGTCATCGCTGAACCGGATACTTCCGGCCCGTATGCCATCGTCACCCCAGAATGTGCAGAACCCGGCGAAACTGTCACCGTGGAAGGTTTCAACTTCTTCCCGAATTCCACTGGTCCGGTTCGCTTCGTGCCGGGCAATGACCCGACCAACGTTGTGGAACTTGGCAACGAGACAGCCCTTGCCGACGCCGATGGTCATTTCGTGGCGACGCTTGTCCTGCCAAATCGTCCCAGCGAAGATGTGCAATTCATCCGCGCTACGATGAGCCGCAATGTTGGAGCGCCCAAATTCACCCAAACCGCCCACGACACCTGGGAAAAGATCATCGAAACCGTGTTCCTCGCCTTGCTGGCAACCATTTTGGGAACCTTGCTCGCCATTCCGCTTAGCTTCATCGCCGCGCGCAACCTGATGAAATCTGTGCGCAGTCCGCTGGCGAGCATTTCGCTCTCCACCTTGGGTTGGCCGATCGGTATTGCCGTGGGCATTCTCGTGGTGCGCATGGTGGCGAATTTCACCGAACCATTCACATCCAACATTCTCGTCAACCTGGTGAGCGTGGTTCTGATTCCTGTCATCCTGACATTTGCCATTCGTTGGGCATTGCCGCAGGATGATGTCGCTTCGCCTCCGCTGGGATTGCAGATTGCCCGACTGGGAGTTCTCTTCCTCTCAGCGTTGGTAGGCTTCTTCTGGATGTACCAGCTTGCAGGTCTATTTATGAACGTGGGTGAGAGTTCAACAGCCTTGCTTGGGTCGTTCGCCTTCCTCGGACGTTTCCTGATCCAATTGGGAGATATCCTGATCGTGACCACGCCTGTTTTGGGCGCGCTCGCAGCAGGTGGAGTCTTCAGTAATTTCCTTGGCCGCATCGGACAACGCGCCTCAGAAAAACTGAACGAGGGAACGGTCAAGACCCTGAATTTGATCGCCTCTGCCGCCGCCGGCGCGACTGTGCTTGGCTTGCTCGGCTGGCTGGTGGAATGGCTATACCAGATCGGACGCCCTGCATATACCCAGACTGGTCCCATCGTCGTTGGTGCAGTACTGGGACTTTTGCTCGCCATCTTCACCAAAGCTAAAGATACCCTGCCGACTGGCTTGGTCATTTATTACGTTACGCGTACCATTTTGAATACGTTACGTTCGGTGGAAGCATTGGTGATGGCGATCGTGTTCGTCATTGCGGTGGGCATTGGCCCATTTGCCGGTGTGATGGCGCTTGGCTTGCATACCATCGTCAGCCTGGCGAAGCTCTATTCTGAACAAGTGGAAAGCATTCAAGCGGGTCCGTTGGAGGCGATCACTGCCACGGGCGCAAACCGTTTGCAGACCATCGTCTATGCGGTCGTACCGCAGATCGTCCCGCCGTATATTTCCTACACCATGTACCGCTGGGATATCAACGTGCGTATGTCCACCATCATCGGTTTCGTGGGCGGCGGTGGTATCGGTTTCCTGCTCCAGCAGAATATCAACCTGTTGAACTACCGCGCCGCCAGTGCGCAGATGATCGCAATCGCCGTGGTTGTCTCCATCATGGATTATGTCAGTTCTGTGATGCGCGAAAAGGCTGTGTAAGAGTCGAATTATGAAAACAGGTCAGAGAAAATCTCTGACCTGTTTTTTTATTTATTGCTTTAGAGATGCCGCCAGATTGAGAACTTCCTCCAGTGTTAACTGATTGGATTGAATGGAGAGATAAAACCCGTCCTCTTCCCAGATCAGCATGTCGATTGCTCCATTGATGGATGATAAGTCTTCGATCCATACGCCGGGTTGGCCGTTAACCTCTGTATCTGTGATGCGAAGTCCGCCAACAGGAACGTCGATCTCGCGTCCGTCGAAAACATTGGTTTGGATTTCGATCAAGCCGCCACCTTCTGAAGCATACTTGGCGAAGATGCCTTTGCCATACTCGGTTCCCAAGTCGTCGATGTAGTCTGCGGCGACGATGTCTTGCAATTCATAACCGCTTGGAAGCTCAGCGGGGAGATAGGGGAGAAACCCTGCACGGGAGATGGCGATTTCGAGAGAAGAACCCGCTTCGGGCTGGGAAGGAAGCGGAGTCGCTGTGGCGTTGGCGGCTGCCAACTGTTCGGCAGAGGGCGGTGAGACGTTCACATAGTCGCCAGCAGGACGTTCACTAAGGTTGAAGATGCCGATCTGTCGCAGGAAGTCGGCTGCCATTGCGCGTGCGGCGGGTGAAATGGACAGGGTGCCAATTAGGGCGACCAACAATGCGGTAAATGTGTAGATCAAACGGCGGCGTAATGCGGGTTTGTTCAACATGGGTTGTGAGATCCTTTTGTACAGGTCCGCTGCGAATTGTTTGCGTGGCGGTTTTTGGAATTGGTAGAGAAAATCGTCTTTCATGGATGTGCCTCCCACTCGGAGCGTAAAAATTGGATCGCGCGGTGGAGTATCACGCCGATGTTGGATTCGGTCATCCCGGTGAGACTGGCGATGGCACGGTTGGTGAGACCTGCGCCATATTTGAGAGCCACCAACTCTCGTTCGCGTTCTGCAAGCCGGGAGAGCAGGATGGACAGACGACGGACATCTTCCTGTCGCTGTGCGGCATCCTCTGTGTTATCTGCGGATGGAATTTCGGCGAACTCCTCCAGCGGGGTGTTGGGGCGTCGTTTGCGATAGTGATCCACTGCCACTCTGCGCGCGATGGTAAACAGCCAGGTGGAAAAAGCAGACAGGTCACGCTGGTAGCGATCACGGTTGCGCCATGCCTTTTCAAAGGTGTCAGCGGTCAGGTCTTCCGCGACTGCATCATCACCGAACTGGTAACGGAAAAAGTTATAGATGCGTGGAAGTTCCTGACGGTATGTCTCTTCGAAATCGGCTTCGGTGGCAGACACCCCAAGCAACATCTTCAAGCGAGGTTTGGATATCATCAGAATATTATACGGAGCAGGGGAAAAAGTTTTACAAATCCTATCCGAATTCGGTTGTCAGTAAATTATATATAATGTACAATCCGCGCCAATCAGAGGAACTTTCTTCCCATGCTAAATCTCAACCTTAAGACCACCCCCTTCCACGAACGGACGTCCGCGTTGTGCCAGCCACAGAATTGGCGCAAGTGGGCGGGCTATTTTGTCGTCGGCTCGTATGAGCATGTGCTCGACCGTGAGTATTGGGCGATCCGCAACTCGGCGGCGCTCATTGATGTCTCGCCGCTCATCAAGTATGTCATCAAAGGCAAGGACGCTGCCGCGCTTTTGCACCGTATTACGACTCGCGATGTCCACAAGATGAAAGTGGGACAGGTCGCCTACACCGGCTGGTGTGATGAAGAAGGCAAGATGATCGACGATGGCACCATTTCGCGCCTCGATGATTCGACCTTCCGCCTGACTGCCGCGGAACCGAACTTGCGCTGGCTGATGATGAATGCGGTCGGCATGGACGTCTCCATCACCGAAGTGACCGATGAAGTGGCGGCGCTCAGTTTTCAGGGACCGAATACGAGAAAAGTGCTAAACAAAGTTACCGAAAAACCCGTGGACGAGTTGAAGTACTTCCGCTTGATGACGAACAAGATCAAGGGCGTAGAAGTGACCATCTCGCGCACCGGTTACACCGGCGACCTTGGGTATGAGATCTGGATGGATAACAAGGACGCGCTCAAGGTATGGGATGCGCTGATGGAAGCCGGTTCTGATTATGGCATTACCCCCGTTGGCATTCTCGCCATGGACATGGCACGCGTCGAAGCGGGTCTCTTCATGCTCGATGTCGATTACACCTCCGCTTCTCATGCATGGATCGAATCGCAGAAATCCTCGCCCTTCGAATTGGGTCTCGATTGGACAGTCGCACTCGATAAACCCGGCTACTTCGTTGGTCGCCGCGCGCTGGAAAAAGAGAAGCGCGAAGGCTCAGCTTGGAAGATGGTCGGTTTGGCAGTGGATTGGGTTGGCATGGAAAAGTTATTCGGCAAGGTCGGCTTGCCGCCACAGATCCCCGGCTCGGCTATTCGTGGAAGTTTGCCTGTGATGGTGGGTGGTGTGCAGGTGGGATACGCCTCCACTTCTACTTGGTCGCCATTGCTCAAGACCTACATTGCCCTCGCCCACTTACAGAGACCGTATTACGAGATCGGCACCGAGGTTCGTATGGAAATTACGGTGGAGCATCACCGTCAGCACGCGCCCGCGAAAGTGGTCAAGCTGCCGTTCTACGAACCTGAGTGGAAGAAAAAATAAGAATTTAGAGGATAGAGAATGGTGAATAGTTACTGAGTGAGTTGCTTTGAGCATTCGTTGCAAAAGGCATACCAAAAACACCAAGTAGGTTATGAAGGGACACTTTGTATGAAGAATGAAACAAAAAGTCAATCGCCAAAGAAATTAGAAGATGCTAGTATTTTATGGTTAATTTACATTCCAGTTGTAATTGGGGCTATCTTTTTGATTTTGCCTAGTCTACTTGATATACCAAACACAAACGAGAGTCATTTATTTTACAGGGGAATTGCTTCAGGCATGTTTGGTTTAGGTTTTTTGGTTGTGATTTTACGCAAAGAACTCCCTATGCGTATTTTTCTTGACATAGTTTCAATAAAAGGGGATTTCGCAGTTATAGTCGGGTGGATAGGTTTAATACTTTGTTGGTCAGATGCAGTAAAAAATCTTTTAACCGTATTTTTGGAAAAGTAAATACACCCAGGAATTTTGTGGAGCAATAAATGATAGTAAATCAATACGACGCAATCATCATCGGCGGTGGACATAACGGTCTGGTCGCTGCATCTTATCTAGCCTTGGCTGGCAAAAAAGTGGTCGTGCTCGAACGCCGACCCATCGTCGGCGGCGCGGCAGTGACCGAGGAAATTTTCCCCGGCTACAAGTTCACCGAATTTTCCTACGTGGTGAGTTTGCTGCGCCCCGAAATTATCCGTGATTTGGAATTACCCAAGCACGGATTAAAAATCCTGCCGCTGCCTTCCACCTTCACCCCCATGGAAAACGGCGATTACCTCGCCTCATGGGATGACCATGACCTGACCCGCCGCGAGTTGTACCGTCACTCGCCCAAAGACGCTGAAGCGTATGACGAGTACGCCCGCGTCATGGCACGCGCCGCGAAAGCTATCAAGCCGATCATCAATTTGATTCCGCCTGACCCTTCCTCAATGAGCATCCGCGACCTGATGGGACTTCTCAAAGTCGGTCAATATGCGGCATCCCTTTCTGAAAAAGAACTTTACATGGTTGCCAAACTCGCCACACAATCTTCAGCGGATTTGCTCGAAGAATGGTTCGAGACCGACGCGCTCAAAGGCACCAAAGCCGCCAGCGGCATCATCGGCACCTATCTCGGACCGCGCTCTCCCGGCACGGCGTATGTTTTGCTGCATCACTACATGGGCGAAATTGACGGCGCCTTCCGCGCCTGGGGTTTTGCCAAGAACGGTTCCGGCGGAGTCAGCGGCTCGATCTATAACGCGTCGCAAGCGCTTGGGGTGGAGGTCAGAGTCAACGCGAGCGTGCAGCAGGTCAAGGTCAAAGGTGGACGCGCCGTAGGCGTCATCCTCGAAAATGGCGACGAACTCGATTCCAAAGTCGTGATGTCCGCCGCCGACCCGAAGCGCACCTTC